>JAIRZX010000452.1 GCA_031267005.1 Deltaproteobacteria bacterium | reverse complement strand
ATACTCCACGGCTCCCTCCTGTCCGCCGGGTTTAAAGTCCTGAGCGAAGTGCCCGGGGGCGAGGGGAGGCCGGACATCACCTTGTTCCTCCATAACGACGTTTGCGTGGTAATCGAGCTTAAACACCGCCGTGTCGGCCAAATCCCGTACACGGGCGGCGGGGACGGCGAAACCGATCGGAGGCTCGCGGAGACCGCGGCAAAAGACGACGAGCTGTCCGCCGCCTTGGACGCCGCCGAAGCCCAAATAATGAAAATGGACTACGCCGGTCCCTACAGGGCCGCCGGATACAAGGTAATTTGCCTCGCCGTGGCCGTCCGCGGCAGGACCGAGGTAGCCGTGCGCTTCGTCGAAACTTGAAACTCCGACGTCCCGGGCGGCACCCGGTTCGCTACCGAAGCCGCGCGGCGGGAACACGCGGGCCGCGGCCGGAAGCAGGCTCGCGCGGCCGCCCGGAACATTGATCGGCCAGTCCAGTTCCCGCAACCCGGACCGTAACCGCCCCCGGGCGCCCGTGCACCTCCCGGCGGCTTGGCTGGCGGGATCAGCGGCCGGGCCCGGCTTCGCCGGTACGGACCGTCCGGGAGAGGGGGTCCGCTCCTTTGCCAGGCGGGGCCAAACCGTCGATAAGCCCCGGGGGGCGGCCGTCCGGCGCGGACTGAGGGAAGGGAGGCAGGCGGGGACGTCGGCGCGGTTCAGCCCTAACGGGCCGGGGAAGGGCCCCGAGATCCAGGGGGCGACAGCGCCGGCCCGCCGAGAGCGCGTCAAAGCTCTGCGGGAACGTGCCAAGGCTTGACATTCGGGCGCCGGGGCTTCCCGTTCTGATGCCGTGACTTCTTTTCCGGAAGTCGGGCGTCAGGCGTCCGGGGCGCTGATGTAGTTCTCGATGCTGCTGCGCACGCCCAGGAGCATCCGCGAGCACTCCCCCAGGCGCTCCATGATGTAAGCGGAGTCCTCGCGGCGGCCGGCCGCCTCCAAGCCGGCTGCCTCCTCGGAAAGCTTCATGGCGCCCACGGTGGCCGACGCGCTCTTCATGGCATGGAAGTTGATGGTGGCGTTCTTCATGTCCATCTCGCCCGCGCCGGCGCCGTCGTCAACCATCTTGAGCCAGCCCTCGAGATCCGAGAGGTAGAAGCCCAGAAGCTTCTTGAAACGGTCCTTTTGGCCGCGGCAACGTTCGAGGCCAGTCTGGAAGTCCACCTCCCCGTCCGGAGGCTCCGTCCCGGGGGAGGGCTCCCGGGCGGGGCCGGGGGCGGAAGCCGGGGCCGCGTGCGGCGGAAGAGGCCGGGAGGGCGGCATGGGCAGGGACTGGGACTGGGAGGCCGACGGCGGGCTGAAGGAAGGCTGGGACAGGGAAGCGGACGGGGGCGAGGGCCGGGCAAGGGCGGACGGGGCTTCCGGCGCCGCTTCCTGTCCCTGTCCAGGTCCAGGTCCAGGTCCAGGCGCCGCTTCCCCGGAAGTTCCCGGCGCCGGGGGGCCGGCGCCCTGCAGGTCGAAGGCCAGGCTCCCGCGCGGGGCGGCGGCGTCCGCCGCGCTCTTGGGCGACGAAACGGGAGGCGGCCCGGCGGGGGACTGGGTGGGCGCAGCCGGGGGCGAGGCCAGGGCATCGGAACTCTTGCCGTCCAGGAAGTCGTCGACGCGGATAAGGACGTTGCGGAGGATGGCGAGACAGCGGAAACGGCCCTCTTCCAGAAGGTCCGCGTCCTCGCTGCGGGCGGCCTTCTGCATCCTGCCGGCCGCAACGGCGAGGCCGGCGGCCCCGACGATGGCTGCGGAACTCTCCATGTCCTGGAAGACGGCCAAAAGTTCGCGGGGCCCGGCCGGGGGGAAATCCTTCTTGAGGGCCTCCGCCCAAACGTAGCCTTCCTTCTGGAAGACTCCCAGTATTCGGCGGTAGCCAGCCTCGCCCCTGGCCTTTCCCAGGCCCCCGGCGAAATCCACCAGATCCTGGGAGGGCGGCGGGAAAAGGGGGAGGCCCTCGGAGGCGGGGACCGCCTGGCCCCCGTCCGGGGCGGGGCGGGGCGGGGCGGCCTGGAGAAGGCCCGAGCCGTCCGGCACCAGCACCTTCTCCCTGGGGATCCAGCGGGCCAGGACGGTCTCCAGGAGGTCCACGTCTATGGGCTTGGCTATGAAGTCGTCGAAGCCGGACGCGAGGAAGGCCTCGCGGACCCCCGGCACGATGTTCGCTGTCAGGGCCACTATGGGAAGCTGGCGGAACTTCGGGCCGGGGAGGGAGCGGATGACCCGCACGGCCTCCATGCCGTCCATGCCCGGCATCATATGGTCCATGAAGACCAGATCGTAGTCGGCGTTCTGGACCATCTCGACCGATTCGGCCCCGCCCCGGGCGGCCTCCACCTGGCAGCCGTACTCCGAAAGGAGGGCCCGCGCCACTTCCACGTTGGTGGGGAGATCGTCCACGAGCAGGATCTTGGCGGACGGCAGGGTGAACCCGGCGGGCAGCTCCTCCTCTTCCAGGGCCGGGACGGCGCGGCCGGGATCTCTGGGAGGGGACGGCGGGGCGGCGGGGAGAGGCGCGGCCAGCGCCTTGCGCTCCAGCTCGCGGGCCTCTTCTGCGGCGGCCGCGGCGGCCTGCTGGGCGAGCTCCTCCTCGGTCATGAAGATGATCTTCTCGGACGGCACCCAGCGGCGGATGGCGTCCTCCAGGACGTTCAGGTCGATCGGCTTCGAAATGAAGTCGTTGAAGCCGTGGGAAAGGAACATGTCCTTCATGCCGCTTACGGCGTTGGCGGTCAGCGCTATGATGGGCAGATCCCTGTGCTTCCCGTTCTCCATGCTCCGGACGATGCGGGTGGCCTCCACCCCGTCCATGTTGGGCATCATGTGGTCCATGAAGACGATGTCGTAGCGGTGGCGCTTCACCAGCTCCAGGCTCTCCGCGGCGGAGGCGGAGGTGTCGATGCGGCACCCGTACTCGGACAGGAGCGCCGAGGCCACCTGGAGGTTGGTTTCCAGATCGTCCACGACCAGGATGCGGCCCTTGGGGATGAGGATCCTCTCGCGGCGCTCGCGCCCGAGCCCGCGGGCGCGCCTGGACGGGATGTTGTTCAGGAAGTCCGCCACGGCGAGCGAGTAGATCGGGCTCTGGAGGTAGGTGAAGTTCCGGGCCGGGCGCCCGGCGGGGCCCTCGGTTATGACGCCCACCCGGACGCCCGGGAGGGCCCGCTCCAAGCGGGACTGCTCCTTCTGGAAGACGGCGTTCTGGATGAGGACGTGGCTGTAGTCGCCCGGGCCGTCCTCCAGCTCCCGCTCCAGCTCGTCGGCCGTGCGGCACATCGTGAAGCGGACGTCCAGGTTGTCGAGCGTGGCCGACAGGGACTTGGCGTAGTCGTCGCGGTTCAGGGACGCCAGGACCTTCCGGGAGCCGGGCTCCATGACCACCGCGAAGGGCCCGCTCTTCTCGATTTCCTGGGGGACCATGACGGTGAAGGAGCTGCCCAGCCCGTAGGTGCTCTCGAAATCTATGGTTCCGTTCATCATCTGGCAGAGGCTTTTGGTGATGGTGAGCCCCAGCCCCGTGCCCTCCACGTTGCGGTTCTGGTGGAGGTCGACCCTGGAGAAGTCGGCGAAGAGCTTGTCCCTGTCTTCGGTCTTGATGCCTATGCCCGTGTCCTTTATGGATATGCGGAGTTCCAGGACGTTCGTGCCCGGCCGCACGCGTCCCTTCACCATCAGGTAGACGTAGCCTTCCCGGGTGTACTTGACCGCGTTGGAGAGGATGTTCAGTATGATCTGCCGGACCCGGGTCACGTCCCCGCGCAGGTAGTTGGGGAGCTTCCCGTCCACGAAGACCAGGAACACCAGGCTCTTCTCCTGGAGCCGCACCATGATGATGTTGATGGAGTCGTTTATGAGCGAGCTCAGGGTGTAGCTCAAGGGCACGAACTTGAAGGACCCGGAGCGGATGGTCGAGAAGTCCAGGATGTCGTTTATGATGGAGAGGAGCAGGTCGCCCGCGTGCTTGATGTTCAGGGCCCAGGCCCTGCACTGGGCGGACATGTCCTTCTCGCTCCGGAGGAGCAGATCGCTCATGCCCACGATGGCGTTCATGGGGGTGCGGATCTCGTGGCTTATGCGGGTGAGGAAGGTGGTCTTGGACTCGTTTTCCTTCTCCGCCTCTACCCTCGCGCGGCTCAAGCGCCAGATGGCCAGCGACACCGCGAGCGCGAACAGGACGGCCGCCGGGCCCAGCACCGCGAACGCGGCGGCGAAGGGTCCCTTGCCCGCGCTCGCCGGCACGGCGCTCATGACCCTCCAGCCGTTGAAAAGCCTTTTGGTGAAGGCGTAGACCTCGACGCCCGAGGCGTCCTCCACCGGCCCCAGGCGCCCGGAGGACTCGGGCTGGGAGCGCTCGAGAACCTGCCGCGAGCCGGCGGGCAAAAAGGAGAAGGACTTTCCGTTGAGCGTCCTGTCCGGATGGGCGAGTATCGTCCCGTCCTGGTTCACTATCACCCCGTAGCCACCGTCCCCGGACGACAGGTACTCGGAGTAGGGGTTGAGCCAGTTGAGCCCCACGTTCATGCACAGGATGCCCAGGTACTCGCCCTTGTGGGTGTAGAGGATCCTCGCGAGCGACAGCACCAGCTCGCCCGTCTTCCGGTCCTTGTAAGGGCCGGAGTAGTCCAGCTGCTCCCCCTTCAGGGCCGCCTGGTACCAGCCCTTGCCCGCGAGCGCCTCTGGCTGCTCCCTGAATATGCCGGAGGGGTCGTAGAAGCGGTTGCTCACCGTCCCGTAGACCCCGAAGACCCCGGCTTCACCGGGCGCCGACTCCTTCAGGCGCGAGTTCGCCGACTCCAAAAACGCCTCGATGTCCGCAGGCTCCGCATCGGTCGAGAGCATGGCCTCCATGTGGTCATGTATGTTGTTGAAGGCCGCCCTGGGCATGCGCAGGTTGAGCCTTATGGCTCCCTCGGCCTCCCTGAAGCGGGAATCGAGGTTCCGGCGCATGTCCACGCCCACGGCTGACGCCGCCTCCCAGCAGCCGAAGGCCGCCATGGCGGCGAAAGCCAGCCAGACAAGGACTATCTTCAGGCGGTCGGCGCCCAGCGCCTCAGTTAAGCGCATAAAATCACCCGAGCCGGGACGGTGCAAGGTCGCGGCCAAGGCCTTAAGGCCTCGGGGATAGGGGTCCAGGCGGATCGGTTAGGCTCCCGCAAAGAAAAGCGGGCCGCCGGGCATCGGGGAGGGGGGATCGGGAGGGGGGACTAAGCGAAGAGGCGGGCTTGATCGCTTGGGATCCGTTCACCTCCATTGGGGAGGCGCGAAAGCGGCGGGCCTTTCGGCCAAGACTGCGCCGCTCCCATTGTTCGGCCGAGGCGGCTTTCGGACTGCCTCAGTGTCCCGGGGAGGCGCCCCGCCCCCGGCGGGCCGCCAGCTTTAAATCGCGTGCGGGGGGGGAAGAGGCCCTCCGGAGGGCTCAATGCGGAAGTGGCCTTCAAGGAAGGCGCGTTCGGTCGGGTGGGCCCCGCCTTGGGGAAAAGGCGGGAACGCGGGGATTGCGGCGCCCGGCGCCGCGTGTTTCCGCGACCCGGGTTAGAAACAACCTGGATATAGCGAATTGGGGTCCGTCGGCCCGGACGCCGGGATCCCGGTTTCCGGCATGAAGAAGGGGCCGCGCCAGACCGCGGGGAAGCTGAATTCTTACGATCATTATATTACATCAAAACTCGCCTGTAGAAAACACCAAGCGCCCGCTCGCTTCTTCCCCGGCCCTCCTGGGCTGGGCGGACGGACCCGGAAGGGGGGCTCGGGGGAGGGGGGGCCGGAACGGGCGGTTAGCCGCGAGGCAAGCCCTTCGGGCTTCTTCCTTCCGGCAAGCCCTCCGCGCCCCGTCCTTCCGGCGGCGCAACGGCGCATCCTCCTCCAGACGGCACACCGTCGCATCCTCCTCCAGACGGATCCGTCCTCTTCACTCCGCTCTCATCGGCCCCTTGCCCGCTCTTTTCCTTCCGCTCGCCTGCCCCGCCCTCCTCGATCCCTCTCCCCCCTATCCTCCCGCCTCCCGCTTTCCCCTTCCCCTTCCCCTGCCTCACAGCAGGTGATAGGGGTCTACGTCTATAGCGAAGGCCACAGCCTTGGGGAGCTGCTTGCGGCACTGGGGCGCGAACTCCGAAAGGAGCTCCCCCCGCGCTTTGGAAGAAGATGCGCGGACCATCATCTGGAAGCGGAAGCGCTCCCTGAGCTTGACGACCGGGGACGGCGCCGGGCCCAGGATGAAGAAGCCGCCCTCCTCGCGCCCCCTCGCGAGCCCGCGCAAAAGCTCCCCGGCCTTGTCCGCGGCCAGGGAGGCCCTTTCCTCGTCCGGCCCCCAGAACCGAAGAAGCGCGAGCTTCCCGAAGGGGGGGAGCCCCAGCTCCTCCCGCATGGCAGCCTCGTTTTTGTAAAAAGCCAGGTAGTCGTGGGAACGGGCGGCGGCCACCGAGTAGTGGTCCGGGTTAAGCGTCTGGATTATGACCCTGCCGGGCTTCACGGCGCGCCCCGCCCTGCCGGACACCTGGCTCAATAGCTGGTACGTGCGCTCGGCGGCCCTGAAGTCGGGGAGGTTCAAGCCTATGTCCGCGTCCACCACCCCCACCACCGTGAGGTTCGGGAAGTCGTGGCACTTGGCGGCCATCTGGGTGCCCACCAGGAAAGACGCCTGGCCCTTGCCGAACGCCTCCAGGACGGCCTTGAGCCCCCCCTTCTTCCTGGTGCTGTCGGCGTCGAGCCTGATTCCGGGGACCTTGAAGTCCTTCTCGGCGGACGCCAGGATCCTCTCCGTCCCGGCGCCCACGTACCTGACCAGCCCAGCCCCGCAGGACGGGCAGGCCTTCGGTGGCAGGCCGCGCCAGCCGCACCCGTGGCAAACCAGAAGCGAGCCGTCGGGAATGCCCCTGATGCGGCCTTCCTCGGCCCCCGCCACGGGAGGCCCCTCGGGCCCGTGCAGGGTCAGGTTTAAGCTGCAGCTCGGGCATTTCATGGCCTCGCCGCAGCTGATGCAGATGGGCAGTGACGCCCAGCCCCTCCGGTTCACGAACAGGAGCGCCTGCTCGCCGCGCTGGAAGGCGGCCAAAAGCTCGTTCCTGAGCTCCGGGGAGAGGATCCTCCCCCCCTTGGGGGACTTCCTGCGGTCGCAGACCTTAACCTTGGGGAGCGTGGCGTCCCCCGGCCTCTCCTTCATGGCCAGCAGTTCGAGGCGCCCGGCCTCGGCCGCGCGGTAGCTCTCCAAAGAAGGCGTGGCGGAGCCCAAGACAAGGACGGCCCCGGACTCCCTGGCCCGCCAGTTCGCCACGTCCCTTCCGTGGTAGCGGAGCCCGTCCTCCTGCTTGTAGGCCCAGTCGTGCTCCTCGTCCACGATAACGAGCTTCAGATCCTTGACGGGGGCGAAGACCGCGCTCCTGGCCCCCAAAGCGAGCCTGACCCGCCCGCGCGCCAGGTTCATCCAATGATCGTGGCGCTCCCCCGCCGACAGCCCCGAGTGGAGCACCGCGAGCCGGGCGTTCGGAAGGCTCTGCTTGATCCTGGCCTCCAGGCCCAAGGTGAGCGCTATCTCGGGCGTGAGCCACAGCACCCCCCCTCCCCGGGAGAGCACCCTGGCGGCGGCCCTCAGGTAGACCTCGGTCTTGCCGCTCCCCGTCACCCCGAACAGCAGGAACCTGCCCGGGCTCGCTGGGGGGACGGACGCCCCGCAGCCATCCGGAACCGCGCCCGGGCCGCCCGGCCCGCCGGTCCAGCCCGATCCTCCCGGGCCGCACGGCCCGCCGGTCCCGCCCGGCACTTCGGGGCTTCCGCTGCGCGGGTCCCGTACGGGTACGCCTTCCCAGCCCGAATCCTGGACGGGCCCGGCGTCCAGGGCCCTGTCTACGGCCGCCAGGATGTTCCCCAGGGCCGCCTCCTGTTCCTCGGTGAGCTTCTCCACGATGGTGCGGGGCAGATCCGGCGCCCTGTTGGGATCGTCCCGGCAGATCTCCACCTTCTCCATGACGACCAGGCCCTTGGCCTGGAGCGCGCTGGCGATCCGCATGGGGGACTTGACGTAATGCCTGAAGTGGGAGAGGGGCGTGGGGGGGGCGCCTTTCAGCCTCTCCCAAAGCTGGCGCTCCACCTTGCCCAGCTTGGGGAGCTCCTCCGGAGGATCTGGGACGGGGCCAATCACGACCTCGTAGGCGAAGGCCGCCCCCTTCCCGGCAAGGACGTAAATGATCTTGACCAGACCCTTCCTCGCCAGCGCCCCCAGCCGCTCCGCCTGGCCCTTCCCCTTGAACGAGGAAAGCGGCAGGGAATCCGGGAGGGCGTCGAAGAGCGCCTTTAAGGGATCGGTTTCGGGAAGCGAGGGATCCGACGCGGCGGCCAGGCCCGTTTCGCTCAGCTCCGCCTCCTTCACCAGCCTGGGGGCCAGGCCGCCGGGCAATATCTCCCGGACGCAAAGCCCTATAGGGTAGCGGTAATAATCCGAGACGGCCCGGATAAGCCTCGTCAAGTCGGCCCCGAACAGGGGCTCCTCCTTCACCACCGCCCTCAAAGGCTTCAAGGCGCCTTTGAACCCGGCCACCCTCGGCTCCACGCCCATCACGAAGCCGACGAGCTCCCTCCCAGCGAAAGGGACCAGGACCGCCTGGCCCGTCCGCACCTCCATGCCCGGGGGTATAAGGTAATCGTAGAGCCCGGGAGCGGCAGTTTCGACGGCTACCAGGGCGCAGTCCCCTACTTCTACGTCCGAGGCGGAAAAGGCGTCTGGGGGATCGAAGGGATCGGATGCAAGGGAGGGAGAGGAGGGAGAGGAAGAGACCAAGAAGCCGGATGCGCTGGGGGAAGCGAAGGAGCCGGACGAGCTGGGGGAAGCGAAGGAGCCGAATGCGCTGGGGGAAGCGAAGGAGCCGGATGCGCTGGGGGAAGCGAAGGATCCGGACGAGCTGGGGGAAGCGAAGGAACCGGACGAGCTGGGGGAAGCGAAGGGGCCGGACGAGCTGGGGGAAGCGAAGGAACCGGAAAGCCCGGCCGCCTCTGAAGGCTCTCCCGTCCTGGCTGGCCCGCCCGGACCGCCCGGACCGCAGGACCCGGCCGACGCGGAGGGAGCTTGCGCCCCGGCGGTCCCTCCCGCCGAGGGGAGGACGTCCGTCCGGGAGGGAACCTGCCCCCAGTCGCCGGAGAGGTCGTCCGGGAATGGGTCCCCGAAAGCCGGATCGTCAAGGAAAGGCTCGTCCGAATCAGGATCGTCCGGAAATGGATCATCGAGGTCGAATTCCTCCTCGTCCCATTCCTCCCCGTCGCCCGGGCCGGCGTCTTCACCGAGGAGTCCCTGAGGGGGCTGCCCGGGAGCGCAAAACCCCGAAGCCTCCGGCGGCGAGGCCGCAGACGCGGATACAGCAACGGCGTCCGGAAGCTTGTCGGCTGGGTGCTTGGGAGACGCGTCGGTAAAGGAGGCGGATCCAGATCCGGAGCCGGAAGGTGAGGAGGAGGATCCGGTTCCGGAGCCCGAAGGTGAGGAGGAGGATCCGGTTCCGGAGCGAGAGCCGGAGGGGGGGGAGGAGGATCCGGTTCCGGAGCGAGAGCCGGAGGGGGGGGAGGAAGAGGCGGATCCGGACCCGAATCCGAATCCGGAGGGAGGGGAGGAGGACGATCCGGAACCGGTGGGGGAGGAAGAGGCATCCGAAGAGGAGACTGTAGAGGCGTCGGAGGAGGTGCACGGCGACGCCCCGGAACCAGTGGCATGAAAGAGCCCGCGCCTGTCGGACCCGGGAAAGGTCCCTGGAGGAGGCTTAATC
>JAIRZX010000450.1 GCA_031267005.1 Deltaproteobacteria bacterium | reverse complement strand
GAGCGTCTTCCCCACGCGGCCTTCCGAGCCGCCCTTCGACGAGTCCTATGAACTCGTCCGCCGTGAACGGCCCGGCGGACGGATCCGCGAGAACGGCGTCTGCCCCCCCGTAGAGGGGAGGCGGGCCGGGGGCGCCCGCCAAGTCCCGTAAGCCGGGAGGCGGCGGCATGAAGGGGCCGGCGCCCCCGGCGCGCGAAGGGCGTCCATGTCGTCCAGCGCCTCCGAGGCGGTCGCGGGCTCGGAGAGCTTTGCTAGCCCTGGAGCGACTAGGCAGTCACATCCTCCCGTGGCTTCCTTAATGAGCCGGGCGGCGCGGTCCGCCTCCCCCCGGTCCAGGGCGGCGAGCGCGAGGAAAGAGGCCCCTCCCCGGCGTTCCAGGTAATGGACAGCGAGTCCGCCGCGTGAGCGGAAGGACCCGGCCGCCGCGTCCGGGAGGTTTCCGGCCCGGGCTACGCCTACGGGCCCCGGGGCGTGCCCGGTGCCCGCGGCGGCGTCCAGAAGCGGGTCGCAATCGTCTACGGCCACGTCCACGGCCACGACTATCCGCCTGTACGGCCCGCTTCCGCCTTCGGGGAGCAGGGCCGCCAAATGCCCCGCGAGGCAGCCCCTTTCAAGGTCTCACGGGGCGAGGCCGGCCCCGGCCAAGGTCTCGCAGACGGCCTCCTCCAGGGATCCGGCAGCGTCGGTCGGGCGGTGCAGGACGCAGACGCTTTTTCAGGGGATCGGAGCGGGTCCCGGCGAGGCGTGCGAGCAGGGCCGACTTCCCGGACTGCCTGGCCCCGCGGAGCAGTCACGGGCCGCCGGGGTCCATGAGGCAATCCATCTCGCGCTCCCGCCCGAAGAACATCTGGGGGGGGGCACCGCCCCTGCGGCGTCCGGGACGAAAGGGTCGATCTTCCCGCCCGCCTCGTCCCTCCCGAGCATCAAGCTGGCCCTGGCCCTGGCCCTGGCCCTGGGCCCCGGCCTGGGAGCTCGGCCCGCTGTCCGCTGCCCTCAGGGCCAGATCCCTGTCCACTGCCGCCGGGCACAATGAGTCCCGGCGGCAGAGCCGCCCCGGCTCGGCGCGGACGGAAAGGCCGAGGCGACCGAGGCGACCGAAGCGGATTACGACCGGGGGCAGGGCGCGGGGCCCGGGCACGTCGAAGAGGATTTGCGTCATGTCCTCGGCGTTCGGGTCCCCCTGCCCGATCAGGACGGAATGCCTCCACCGCGCGAGCGAGCCCCAAAGCGGGAGCACGGAGTCGGGCGTGGGCCCGTCCAGGCCCGCAGGCGTCCAGGAGATAGGGCCGCCGTAGGATGTCCTCTACCCCATGTAGGGATCCGACGCGTCGAAGGAGAAGCCCAAAAGCGAGAGCAGCCCGCCCGCCATCGCGCCGGGGGCGGAGTCCGGCTCGCCCGTCCGCGCTCCTTCGCGCGGGAAGTTCGGGGCCTGGCCGCCACCGGGATGGCCGTAAAGGTCACGGCCTACGGGATCGCTGTTCCCGGCGTCCATCGGCGGATCGTTTAAGCCCCTGGCCCGCTCCAGGCGTCCCAGAGTTCCGCGAGCCTCCGGCCGGCCGCAGGTGGGCACCCGGCGGGCCGGGGGCACCAAGAGGAACGGAGGCTCCCGGCGGAGGGGAGGCTTCCGGTGGATTTGAGGACCGCGTAGAACTCCCCCGCGGGGGAGCGGCAATCCATGCTTGGGGGGGAGGGGGGGCGCCCACGTCCCGGACGGCGTCCCGGATGAGTTCCAGCGCCTCCATGGAGCCGAAATGGTTCCCGGCCCGAAGCAGGTCGAGCACTGGTTTCCCCGGACCGTCGGAAGCAGGGCCGCCCGGGCCCGGAAGAAGACTTCAGTAGCTTGTTCCAGGCCTTGCCCAGGGCCAGCGGGTTGCGGAGGGCCAGGAAGGCGCAGAGGCCCTCAGCCCTCTCGCGGAGGGATTCTGCCGCCTCGAGCCAGTCAGGTTCGGTTGCGGTCGCCGGGGCGCGGTCGGCCCTCAGCGGGACGAGGGCGAGCCGCTCGGCGTCCAAGCCGTCCAGGTCGGAGGAGAGCGCGTCCCTGGCGCCCGCGTCCAGCGCCTCCCAGAGGCGCAGGCCCTCGATCGCGTCCCGGGACTTCTCGAGAAGTGCGGCTACGGCGTGGAGAAGGCTTACGCCTGTCCCTCCGCCGGTACGGGTTACGGGCTCCCAGAAGGGATCTGCCCGGCCGTCTTCATGCCCGTCTCCCGCTTCCGGGTCCGCTCCACCCCCGGAGGGTTCCCCGCCGGGCGTGGTTGAAGGTTCTTAGCAGTAACCCTACATGCTGCGTACAGCATGCTTCTTCAAAGCTGAAACTTGGGGCTTGGGACTCGCGTCCCTCGCCTTCCCGACCGTCCCCCCGCAGCGGCCGGCCCGCGCACCGCCCGGGGAGGGCTCCGAGCGAGAATTCGGCCTCCCAGGCCGACTTCCGGCCCAAGTTTCGTGCTAGGTCACGTTGCACTTGTTGATGCTGGTCCGGGACCTGACAATTCATCCGTTTCCGTAACGGACGCAGCCGCTCCAAAGCTCAGGGGCCTGAATGCTTATCTTCTTGAGCCTCATCAAAACTAAGGAATTCGTGCGACCTCTGGAAGAGCTCTTCGGCGGACAAGCTTCTGATCCTCACATGGTTCCTGCCGCAAACAGCTACAGCTGCTGCGTGAACAGGATTAGGATTGCCGACGTAAGGCAGGAGGTATTCATTTTTTAGGATCTGCTTGAAAGCGGCGTTGATGCAGGAATCGAGTTTCCTGTTGTCCTTGCCGGAGATTACGGTTCCCGGTGGGGAATCGGAGACGACGGGACTATCGGTTGATGTGTTGTCCGATTTCGCGTATTTAATTTCCGTCACCACGTAACCGTGTTCAGGAGTCCTGACCACAAGATCAATAATCCCTTTAGCTATGATATGTTCAGGCTGGATCTTGAAATCACAGATCTTAAATATACTCAACATAAAGACGTGGTAAAATGATTTCATTTCAAGATGCAAAGTGTACGGAATCGCGCTTAGGAATGAATTCAGAAGTTCTTCGGCTCGGCTTGATTGGCCTTGACAGAACGCGGAACAGAATTCTCTGCATCGCTCAGGCGTAAAATTGTCGTCGTCTGGGGAAAGGGACGGGATAACGCGAGTTTCGACGTAATTCCGAACGATAGTCATGCTAACTTCGTTGTTCGGCACGGCAAGATAAAGCTCGGACGACCCGTCTGACACATGCCGTTTGTGTACGGTAAGATAACCTGCCTGTAGCATCAGCGCTACCGGATCGGCGTTGCCAGCATCCTGGACATCAACGCTACCGCTGAAAGCTGGCTCCCCTTTGAAGACTTTGGAAAAAATATCGTCCCTGATATTCATTTGATTTAGGAAATTCATTCCCCCAGAACTAATCCAATAATTATCGAAAATATGTTTGCAGAGAAAATATTGCAATGACAAAGGATTGAGCACGCGGTCATCGCCGTTCCAGCTGTACCCGTCGTACTGGTCGATGATCCGTTCCATGAGCAAATCGCGGGTGAAGTGCTGACCAAATCTCTTCTCGTCTCGCAATTCAGCCAAAGCCGCATCGAGATGAGGGGAATAGTATTTCATGATTTCATCGATAGTGAATCCGCATATTGTCGCGTATTCGGATTCAAAAGAGATATCCATAAGATTGTTCATCGCCGAAAACACAGATAATTGCGCGAATTTGGTAATTCCGGTTATGAAAACACG
>JAIRZX010000416.1 GCA_031267005.1 Deltaproteobacteria bacterium | reverse complement strand
CCCGGCGCCGGGCGCAGGAGTTCGGGGGCGAGCGTCCTGGGGGACAGGGGGGCGCCCCGCTGGGAACCCGCCCGCGCCGTGGCGGCGACCGTCACCGGGTAAGGGGCCAGGGCCTCCCGGAGGGTGGGGCAGACTTTGGCGTTTTTGAGGATGCCTTCGCCGAGCCGCGTCGCAGCGGCCTCCATGAGTTCGGGGCGGGACGTGCGAGGGCGCACCAGGACGAGGCGGCCCAGGCCCGTGTTGGCCATGGCCCTGGCGCAACCCCCGATGTTCTCGGACTTCTGGGGTTCAACCAGGACCACGTCCACGTGGGACCTCGCGAGGAGCTCCGGGCGCGGGCCCTTGCGTTCCTGGCCGCGCAAGTTCGGCGCTCCGGCGTCAGCGGGACTTGACGATGGTCCAGGTCTCGTCGAAGAGCCTGTTGCCGTCGCCCAAGTCCTTCATGTACTCCATCTTGTCGAGGAGTTCCTGGGGGGGGTACATGCCCTGGTTCTCCAGGTCCTCGGGCGGGATGAACTGCATGGCGGCGCGGTTGGGGGTGGCGTAGTTGTTGAAGGTGGCGAGCCTGGCCGCCACCTGGGGCTCCATGATGTAGTTTAGGAAATCATGCGCCACGTCCGCGTTGGGGGCCCCCTTGGGTATCGCGAGGACGTCCAGCCAGAACTCGCAGCCCTCTTCGGGGATGATATAGAGGAGCCCGGTGTCCTCGCGGGTCGCCTTTATCGCCTCGCCGCTGTAGACCTGGGCCGCGTGGGCCACGCCCCCCATAACCTTGGAGAGCCCGCCCACGCCCGAGTCGAACCCCATGAAGGCCGGGTGGCGCTTGGTGCGGGTCAGGAGATCCCCGGCCTCCTCGATCTGCTTGAGATCGACGGAGTTGTAGCTGTAGCCCATGGACTTCAAGGCCGACCCCAGGGCGTCCCTGGCGGTGTCGAACAGGATGAAGTTGCCCTTGTCGGGGGTGTCGGAGAAGATGATGGACCAGGACTTGGGCGTCTCCGTCCCCGGCCTGGAGCGTACCGCCAGCCCCGACGTGCCCCACTGGTAGGGGATGACGTGGCGGTTGCCCTGGTCTTCCGCTATGTCGCGGAACTTCGGCTCGAGGTTGTCGATGTTGGGGAGCTTCGAATGGTCCAGGGGCTGTATGAGATCAAGGTTCAGCAGGGTCGGTATGAAGTAGGTGCTGGGTACGATGAGGTCGTAGACCCCCTGCCTCCCGAGCTGGAGCTTGGCAATCATCTCCTCGTTGGACTCGTAGTAGTCCATCCTCACCTTAACCCCGCGGGTCTTCTCGAACTCGGTTATGAGATCGGGGTCGATGTATTCAGACCAGATGAAGACGTTTAACTGCCTTTCGGCTTGGGCCATGGCGGCCGGGGCGAGGAAAAGGGTTGTTGCCGCCGCGGCCAGCAGGGCGGCTAAGGCGGTGAGGACTCGCGTCATGGCGGCTCCTTAAGGGCTCGGCCCGGCCCAGTTTCAGGGCGGGGGAAGGGCCCGCGCGGCGATTGGGGCGACGGGCTCTGGGATGGAAGGGTTAACTTCCGGATAAAGATAAGCATTGTAGTATATCGGCATTGAAATTTAAAGCCCTCCCGGGGATTGGAGTGTCGGCGCTTTAGTAAAGTTGCCGGTGGTTAGATATGTCCGGAGTTGTTTCCATGACAGGTTGTTTCGTCATGCCAGAAGGTTTCGCCAGTTTTAAGAGGGCCAGTCAGTTCCGCCGTTTTAGGAGGCATCGGGGACGCCAACGGGGCGGATCCGGAAAAGGTTGCCGGGACGCGTGGTTCCAGGCGAGGATTTTCGGATCCCAGCGCTTGATAAGGGCGGGGCGCAAGGGCGCCGGGGAGGGCGGGGCGCAAGGGCGCCGCGGAAGGGCGGGGCGAGGCGGGGGATGAATGGTCCGGAACATTCGTTCGTAAAGAGAGGGGAAAGAACGGCGCGGACGACGCCGCATCATTGTCTGGCAGCCGCGACCTGGACTGCAAGGAGATGGAACAGGACATCGGACAAAGGGCGTGTGCCCGATGAGGGGACAGACCCGACATAAAATTCGAGAAGGATCGTGGGAAGGAGGCCGAGTCGGCGCCCTGGCGCCATCTCGCCAAAGGGGACAGGATAAAGGACCGCCAAATAAAGTTTGCGGAGAAGGCGAAGGATAAGGCGAAGGATAAGGCGAAGGCGAAGGCGCGGCCCTGATTTGCGAGGAAAGCCCTTCGCCGCGCTATGGCGTGGGACGGCGCGGTAATACCTGGCTTTGATAGCCTGGCAGAGTTTCTTGCAGGTTTGCGTTAGACGTTGAAATTTCAAGCAGAAGACAGGCTGACGTCCGTTAACGGTGCCTGTTAGTTGCAAGCTGAACTTCCGTCCGCCGGTAGGCGGATAAGGGACAGGAATTCCGTGCCCGTAGCCATGGCATGCCTCCCATGCCCGTCGCGATCCGTTCCAGCCGAAAACCCTTTTACCTTCCGAGCCTTCGGCCAAGAAATGGTCCTCTTCGGCGCCTGCCGGGAATTCGCGGACTTCGTTCATGCCCATAAATTCGGCGAAGTCCGGGAAAGTGCGCGGTAAGGATCCGTTTGGGGCTGCCGTGCGCTACCGTTGTCAGTGACGGTTTACCGGCGACTGCGGTCGGACGGACCGGGCGTTCGCGGACGGTCACCGTACCACTTGCAGCACCGGGTGCCCAGGATTCTGAACGTCTTTTTGACTTGCGTCTCTCATAAGATTCGGTAAGGAAAACTTCTTGAAAATATTGTCATTTTTATTAAATATTGGAATACTATCCAAGATATTTCCGTACTATATAAGGATTAACTGCCATGCCTTTTTCAAATATTTAACTAGAATGACAATAATAACATCTTATTATCCAAACTACAAACATTTGAACAATTTAGTCTTGTTTAAGGTAAGTAATTGAACTGATATCGGAGTTCAGAAGGAGGCGCAATAGCCATTGTAATCAAATGGTCATAAATTATACAATTTAAGACAAATAATTTTGTTTAATAAATTCGCTGAAAAAGAAATATTATTATGGAAAAATTTAATGATTCCCAGTATCCATACCAGATTGGCAGCGGAAATTAAAGGTATATCCCAACTCCCATTAAGGGCTTTGCATCCCCCCGCTCAGGCGAATCGTTCTTGATAACCAGCTTTTGCGTACCGTCGATAAGAATCGTGAGCCACAGATAATTGAGCTCGGTTGTAAAAATATGAGTTGGCGCCATTATATAATTTTTCCAAGAAGCCGGTCGACGAGATCCTGAAGGCGGCAGTCATCGTCATAGATCTCCACGTTTTTCTTGTTGAAACCGAGTCGTCGGGCGTAGAAACGGGGTTTCTCAGCCCATTTAAGGACTTCGTGGGTGATTAATGCCCCAGCCGCTCCCCAAGGAACGCTACGGTGAAAATATTTCCTGCCGAAGTCCAAAGTCATTTCTAATTCTCTGTTGGAAGATAGTTCTTGCCCACCATAAAATCTATCCATTAACGCATTAAATTCCATGTTATCCCAAAAATTTTCATCCCACACAATTTCATTCCATACGCCAGGGTACTCGTGTATCCCTACAAAAACGAGAGGCCGGTGGGCGGGTTCGCCATCGGCGTAAAGGTGTCTAGAAGCAACATCCGCAATGGTTCGGAGGGCGTTGCCGAGGGTTGCCATGAAGCCAGTGTGGGAGGCCGAGTCCATTAGAGAGAAATTCGGATTCAGCTCCGGGTCAAGTTCGGTTAGCGGTAAAATACACCTTGACCCATTCTCCATGCTTGAGAAGGTGATCACGGAAAAATACGGGGTTATGCCCGCTCCAGCAGGGTTCTCCAGGAGCCGCCTAGTGATAGTTTCCGCCACGCGGAAGAACGTGCGTTGAGGCGAACGCCCCTCGGAATAGAATTTCTGCAACAGGAGATAGACGGGCAACCTTCTTCCCGCGCCATTTCCGTGTCTGCCGCGCCGTTCGATGAAGAGGCGCGCGGTCTCGCGGAAAGCCCTGGCGTATTTTACCGCCCCAGGGCGCCATAGCGCCTCCTCGAGCTTCTGCGCTTCGCGTTTCTCTTCCCATTCCCTTACGTCCTTCGCTATCCACTTCTCTTGATCTTCTGCTATCCGTTCCTCTCTCCTCTCCGCTTCTATCTCCCACTCCGGTCGCCGCTTCACGTCTGCGGCTGGCCATTGGGCGTACCCCGCCTGAGCCGATCCCGCCTCCGCCTTCAGGCGTTCTGCCTCAGATTCAGCCCGTCCCGCCTCCGACTGCCAATATTCCCTTCTCTGCACTAAATCATTAAGAATAACCTCGATATCATGGCGAACACTCTCAACAGCGCAACGATAATCGGAAGTGATATCTGGACGGCTGTAGAGCCTTTCAAGTGTTTTCAGCACAGCGGCGCGGAACTCAGGAGGAACCGTTTTGTTGAATTCGGCGCGCGTGAGGATAGCTCCCTTGAAATTTAGGGAGAACTCCAGGGCTTTCAGGCCCGCCCGCTCTTCGAATGGAAACCAGATGAAGTCCCCTGGATTCCTGAACGCCGAGAGAGCGCATTCGAGAGTTTCCTTGCTGAGGCGCCTTTGCTGGGACAGGATTTTTTCGACTGCCGCGTCCAGGGGGCTTGCCAGTTCCCTGGCAATATCAGGGAATTTGTAGAGTTCTCCGTGCAAAATTGCGTCCAGCATAGCGCTTTCGTCTGCGGAAAGCGTATCCCTTTTCCTGGACAAGGCCTCGAAGCTTTCCAGCTCAAGCGGCACCCCGCGGAAGGTTGCGGAGCACTCAGGCGCGAACATCCTGATGTACCCGAATACCTTCTCTTCCATGGTGCCGGAAAGACCGTCCGCCCGGTTGGCGTCAGCTTCCATTCCGGCTTCCCTGAGCCAGCGGGAAACTGAGCCCCAGCGCAACGCAGCCGAGCCGGCATCCCAGCCCGTGTCGTCGAGGTTGAACCACTCCGCCAGCTCGCCGGGGCTGACGAACTCGCGGTCCATGATAAGGAACGGCTCCCTCCGGGAAGCCGGGGCCGTTCCGGCCCAGGCCCCTGCGCGGTCGGGGGAATCTAAGGCGTCTTCGGATCCGCAGGCCTTCGGGAGCCCCCGGG
>JAIRZX010000034.1 GCA_031267005.1 Deltaproteobacteria bacterium | reverse complement strand
CTGAGCGATCTGGACAGAAAATCCATGGAGCCAATGGCGATCGCATACGCCGGTGTCGGAGGGGTCAGAAAGTTCGCCAACTTCTTTTCACGGAGCCCTTACGATCAGGAGGCTATGCTTGGAGAGTACCAAAAGGAGATTGGCGAGCTGCTGTCCCATCCTGACGGGATGATTACCGGTGACGGATGCGATTTCCCGAAGAAGGGAAAAAACTCCGTTGGGGTTGCCCGCCAATACTGCGGGCGGCTGGGAAAGGTGGACAACTGCCAGGCAAGCGTCATGGTGGGATTAGCCAGCCCGGAGGGATACGGTTTGGTGGACTTTGGCCTGTACATGCCGAAAATATGGTTTGGGCAGGAATACGAGGCGCTGCGCGAGAAGTGCGGCGTCCCCGGAGACCTCGAGTTCGCCACGAAAAACCAGATGCTGTCGGCGATGGTAGCCAGGGCGGTCAGTTCCGGGTTCTTTAAAGGCAAATACGTCGGCGTCGACGCCGCCTTCGGAAATGACGGGGATTTCCTGGACTCGCTTCCGGAAGGCTTAGTATACTTTGCCGACGTCCCCTCCAGCAAGCTCGTGTTCGTAGGCCGTCCGGGTTCGGAACATTTCCAGAATGGCGTGGAAACAGGCAGGCCAGCGGGAAAAATTCCGCTTCTCCCCGTAAAGGTTAAAGAAATCGGAGACGACCCCGACGTCCCTTGGGAAGGCGTCGTGCTCGGCTACGGCGCCAAAGGCCCAATCATCGGCAGGGACAAGTGCGTCAAGGTGGTCGAGTCTCGGAACGGCATGCCAGGCAAGGATGTATGGCTGTACATGAGAATGCTGGAAGACGGGTCTGTCAAGTTTGCCTTGTGCAACGAGTCCATGGATGCTACGCCCGAAAAGATACGGATTCCGGCCCTGATGCGGTGGTCCATCGAACAGTGCTTCAATGAGTGCAAGGATTACCTGGGGATAGACCATTACGAGCTCAGGTCCTGGACTGGCTGGAGGCGGCATATACTCCTGACTCTCATAGCCCATCTTTTTATAATCAAACTCCGTCGCAGGTTCAGCCTCAAAATGGACACGCCGGGTCCCGCCCCGCTCGTCACCGGCCCGGTTTCGCTGTCCGATTATCGTGAAGCCGTTTCTAAGTCCGACAAAAATCTGCCCATAGACCACCCGAACATCACTGTTTCTCCAGACAAACCGCAACAGATCCTGACAATAGGGATGATTGTCAAGATAATTCGGCCATTTTTCCCCAAGTTAAACCAGGCACTGGCAGAGGTTAATTATATGTTAAAAAGTGCGACTGACTCCTTTTGGGCCCATACGAAAGTAAAATCAATAAAATATCTACAGGGTCCGGTCCTAACAGGATGATTGTGGAAAGTTTTTTCAAAGATCTTTGTAGTGTTAACAACCAGAAGCTTCCGGATGGTCGAAACAGGCTTGTTTTAAACGGATCATACACCAGGGAAATACTGTCAATCGGTGGCAATTTAAATATAAAAATGCCGAAAGTGCTGGACAGGAGTGAGGACTCCCCAAAGCTTGAATTCAAGCCCTCCATGCTTCCGAGGTACCTGAAGCGCCTCGATGACTTGACGGACCTCATACCGTGGTTGCATTTGAGCGGATTCTCGGTGGGCCAGTTCGAGGACGTCTTCACCCTCATCTGAGGACAAGCTATGGCAAGGAAAAAGACCAGACAGCCCACCCCCGAGGAGATGAGGGCTGTGGGCAGGCTGTTCCACAGGCTGGCAGAGTTCTGGAGCAAGGACACCGGGGACTACGAAGGCTCCCTCGGCGCGATGCTGGCCTCCCGGATGGATACCTTCACGACGAGCGGGGCGGAGATGTTCGCCAAGCTGCTCAAGCAGGCTAAGGAGTGGAACTGCATGGACAAGAAGAAGGAGGGCTAGATGACCGTGGAGATACCCGTGGAGACGCTGAAGCTGTGGATTGAAGACATGGAATATATAAGCGAAGGCCTTTACGCTGATTGCTTACACAGCGATAAGTCTGACGCGCAGGACCGCATCACGAGCATGATAGATGAGATAGAAGCGGCCATGCCCGCCGACAAGGAGGAGTAGATGGGCGACATAGACCGCCCGGCGCCCGACAGGCTGATTCGGGCGAAGGAAGTCTCCATGCTGACCGGGCTCTCGCACGGCACTGTCTATGATTACCTGAAGCGCGGCCTCCTGCCCGGCTCGTTCAGCATAGGAGTCAAGAGCAAGGCGTGGTCGTTCAACGCCATCAACCAATGGGTTGACGACCGCAAGGCGGGAATTCCGCTGGAAGAAGGGCAATATCGCCCCGTCCAGGCGGCTGACCTCCAGGAGGCGGTTATCCTGCTCGGAGGACGTCCAGGTAGTCGGCCCATTCCTGCATCATCCGTCTCCGCTCCTCGAGGTGCTCAGCCCGGTTGTAGGCCGCGCGGACGGCATTAGCGTCCCGATGGGCGAGCTGGGCCTCGATCCATTCCGAAGGGTAACCCTTCTCATGAAGCAGGGTCGAGGCCGTGGTACGAAACCCGTGGGGGCAGATTTCGCTTTTACCGTACCCCATACTTCGTAAGGCGGAAGACATCGTCGCGTCCGATATCGGCCTGATCTTGACCATGGGGCCGGGAAAAAGGAGAGGGCTCCAGCCGGTCAGCTCCTTAAGTTCCGAAAGCAGGGCCTTCACCTGGGAGGCCAGGGGCACGACGTGGGCAATCCGCATCTTCATCCTGGCAGCGGGGATGCGCCAGAGGGACTCGTTCAGGCTCACCTCGTCCCAGACGGCGTTCCGGAGTTCGCCGGGGCGGGTAAAGACGTAGGGAAGCATCCGCAAGGCGTACCTGACCACGGGGGCCCCGGGATAGGCGTCAACTGCCCGGAACAGCTCGCCGAGCTTTGCAGGGTCGGTTATGGCCGCCCTGTGCTCCGGCTTCTTCGGGGGAAACGCCCCTTTCAGATCCAGAGTGAAGTCCCGCTCCATGAGCCCGTTGGCCACGGCGTACCGGAAGATCTGACTCAGGATGGTCTTGACGCTGTAAAGGGTCTCCAGCTTCCCTTCAGCTTCGATGGGGCGGAGCACCTCGTTCAGGACTGTCGGCGGAGTTATCCTGTCAAGCCTTCGTCCGCCGATGGCGGGAAGGATTTTATTCTCCAATTTCGCAAGTGTCTGCCGCTTGGTAATGTCAGCCAGGCCGGGAAGGAACCGGGCCGCCCACTCGCGTGAGACGTCCAGGAAAATAGCCGGACCCTCATGCTCCGTTTTGGCCGGGTCAATTCCTACGGAAATGTCCTTTTTGAAAGCCGTCGCTTTCTCCCGCGCCTCCTTGAGGCTGACGTCAGGCCACCCTCCCAAGGACTTAGTGTGCCTTTTTCCTTCGAAAGAGTAAGCAAGCCTCCAGAGTCTCCCTCCGGCAGGGTATACCTGGAGGTAGAGCCCAAAACCTCCGCCGTCAAAAAGCTTATAGGAGCCCTTTTTTGGCTGGGCATTCTCTATTTCCTTTACGGTCAGCATGCGCGCGACATCCGGTAGGGACGTCTCGACCGCCTTGGCGGCATCCCCACCAACATACCTACCGAGGAGGCGGATGTCAATGACAAGAATGACGGCAAAAGAAACGGGGATCCTTCTGAATCCCTTACGGATCCAGGAGAATCCCCGAAAAAAAGACTTGTTCGACTATGGCCGGAACAGGTGTTGGAGCGGGAAACGGGATTTGAACCCGCGACTTCAACCTTGGCAAGGTTGCACTCTACCACTGAGTTATTCCCGCATGGGAAAGACGGAGCCGGGCGGCCCACGTCCCGTAAAGTGTCTTATACCCCCGGGCTCCTTTCTTGTCAACAGGAAATCGGTTTTCGCAACTTTCCGGACAGGGTTCGCGGATGTCCCCTGGGCGAGGCGGGGGCCCGAAAGCCTCCTTCCAGGCGGGACTGGGCACGGAGGGAGGGGCGAAATCCGCCTTACGATCCGAGCAGGGCCGATCCGAGCAGGGCCGAGCCGAGCAGGGCCGAGCCGACCCGAGCCGAGCAGATCCGAGCCGAGTCGAGCAGGGCAGGGCAGGGTGACCTGAGGCGGATCAGCCTTTAGAGGGCGTTTCCTCGGCGTCCCGGTCGAGCTTGCCGCCAGGGGCGTCCAGGCCGTCCTGGCCAACCTTGCCGTCCCGACAGTCCCGGCGGCTTTCCGGCCCGGCGACCGCCTGGCCGGGTCCGGGGCCGTCCCTCCCGCCATCCCCGCGGCCGTCCGCGAGGAGCAGGTACTTGCCCAGGGTGTAGGCCCCGGAGTAGTACCAGCACAGGCACCACCCCGCCGGGCCGTCCAGGAACCCGAGCTTGAGTGCGAACATCTTGAGGAAGGCGAAGAACGCCCTCGCGAATGCCTTGAAAGGCGTGGCGCTCTTCCCCCGGCGGCGTGCGTTCTCGGCCCAGAGGCGGGCGTAGGAGGCCTGCTTTTCGACGTAGGACTTATAGTCAGGGTAGGTGTGGTGGAAGACCGAGCCCTTGAGCCTCGTTACCGGGAGCTCCGTTAGGGGCCTTTCGTGGACCAGCCCCTCCCAGCGCACGCTACCCTTGGGGAACAGCCTCACGACCCGGTCCGGCCACAGGGGCCCGAAGCGCATCCGCCTCCCGAAGGCCAGATTCAGGCGGGTGAAGGACGCGGCGCTCGCGGGCGAACTCCCAACGTGCCCGCTTATTTCCGAGGCCAGCTGAGGGGTCACCCTCTCGTCGGCGTCCAAAAAGA
>JAIRZX010000365.1 GCA_031267005.1 Deltaproteobacteria bacterium | reverse complement strand
TTGCGGCGGCTCCCGGAGCTTCCGTCCCTTTGCGTGAAGCGGGGGACGGCTTTGCGGGTTCGGGGGCCGGCTTGCTTGCGGCGGCACCCGGAGCTTCCGTCCCTTTGCGTGAAGCGGGGGACGGCTTTGCGGGTTCGGGGGCCGGCTTGCTTGCGGCGGCTCCCGGAGCTTCCGTCCCTTTTCGTGAAGCGGGGGACGGCTTGCCGACGGCGGACCCCGGAGCCACGGGCCATGTACCTGAAGCGGGGGACGGCTTTGCGGGTCCGGTGGCTGGCTTGCCGGCGGCGGATCCCGAAGCCCCCGCCGACGCTGGGGGCGGCGGGGGGGGGATGACGTTGGCCTTGCCTTTCTTGCCGGGAGCGGCAAGGCCCGGTTTTCCGGTCAGTGCGACCGAGGAGGGCAAAGGGCGGCCGATTTCTGAGCCGGAGGGGTCCAAGCCTTTCTTACCGGGAGCGGCAAGGCCCGGTTTTCCGGTCAGTGCGGCCGCAGAGGGCAAAGGGCGGCCGATTTCTGCGCCGGAGGGGTCCAAGCGGAAGGGGGCGCCGCTCCAGTATTCGCTGAACTTGCGGCCGGGGATGGATTTAACGGCCTCCAAAATGTTTTTCGCGGCGGCGTGTCTGCGGTCGAGCGCCTTTAGGTCGCGCTCCTTGCGGGCGGCGTGGTCCCCCCCGGAAGCAGGATCCGGCGCTTCCTTCAAGAGAATGGCCGGGGCGATCGCCAGGAGCCCCTTGGCGGTTATCTCGAACTTGCCTGTGGCTAGCCGGCTCATGAGCCCTGCGTCCTTAAGGAGGTTCAGGGCGAGGTGGATCCGTTTGGCGAGGTAGTTGTCCGGGCCGGAGGTGGGTGCCTTGCAGGGGAGCCCCAGTCGGTCGGAGAGCGGGCCGCAGAGATCGATGGTCTGCACCGGGCTCCCGCTGGCCGAGAGCTCCAGGAGCGGGAGCAGGATTGAGTTCGCGTCAGATAAGGCCATGGCAGTTCCGGGTTGGCGCCGTCCCGGCGGGATGAGGCGGGGCGCGGGCCCCGTAAGCTATTTGGGAGGTCAGGGGTAGGGGAGGGCGCTCCGACCGCTTCGACCGGCCGTGGAAAGTCGCGCTCGTTTCGCAATATAGCGGAACCGGCCTGTTAAGGCAAACCGGAACGATACAGGAACAGGCCAGTTTGAGGGAGGCCCCTCCCCGGCGCCGGGGAACTCCGCCGACTGCCCGGGGGAGGGGCCGGTTGCTTTCCCGTGCGGCATGTACGATACTGCGCCAGATGTCGGGGGTCCGGGACATGTTGCCGTGAAACCTTGGGCCCGGGTCCCGCGTTTGCGGAAAGGTTCGGCCATGGTCCGGAGGGAACTGGAAGGTTGCGGGCCTTGAATGTTCCGTCGCTCTGGCCGTCTGCCGATCTGTCGAGCTACCCCTCTCTCCCTACTATTATCCCCCTGTCCATCCCCCCCCAGGCTTCGGCTCGGCTTTCCAGGGGCTCGCGGCAGCATACAGGGAAAGGCCCGCCTGGTGCCTGGGGCGAGGCGGGACGGATAGGCAGGACCTTCCGAAGGTTCGCTTTCCCCGCGGGGCTAGCCCCATGGAGGCCAGAGGGGCCGTTGCCCTCTCCGGAGGCCATGGACGACCAGGTGACGGCCTCGCCGGAATCCAAGGACGCGCAGGAGACTATGGAAAAGCTGGAGGCCAAGCGAATGCCTGATTCCGCAGGGTCGCCGGAGGCGCCCGAAGCTCCGGGGGCTTTGGATAAAGCCGTAGGCGGCAGCGAGTACGCAGGGCAGGAGAACCCGGACGCCTGGGATACCCCCGAGATCTGGACGGGCGTCGAGGTCTGGGACACGGACGACCAGGACTGCGCGGACGCCATGGCCGCCAAGGTGGATGAAGCCTTCAGGAAGATGGAGGCGGAGACGGCCGAGAGCTTGCGCGAGTCGATACGCCTTCTCAATAAAGAGAAGCTCTTGAAGCTGTCCAAAATTTTAGTTGGCGTAACAGGGACGCCGGAGAAGACCGGGCATGATTTCCCTGTCGCGGGGCTTCTCAGGCCCTTCTTCGGGTTCGAAGAGCAGGACGATGACGAGCGCATGGCCGTGATGGCCAAGACCGCCAGGGAGGGCACCGTCAACAGCTGGGACATAGTGCAGCTGGAACGGATGATGGAGCGCAACAAGTGCGAGAGGGGGCTCTTGCTGTCCACCGCTCCCTTCGGCAAAGAGGCGGCGGCGGCGATTTTCAAGCGCCCGGGGCGCATCGCCGCCCTGGGGCTCATGGTCACGGCACACCGGATGTACAGCCGCGGGCTGGGGGTGAAGACCGTCGTCAAGGCGGAGCTCAAGAGGGCTGACCCCCTGTACTTCGTTGAGGCGGCGTCAGTCAAGCTCCGGTCGCCGCGCCTGGCTTTTCCAGGCAGATGCTCGAAGCCCGAAGCCCGAAGCCCGAAGCCCGAAGCCTGAGGCCCGAGTTCCGAGCCAGAGCCCGAGCCCGAGCCCGAGCCCGAACCAGTGCCCGAGGCCTGAGTCTAGAGCCCGAAGCCCTATCCCGAGGCCTGAGGCCAAAGCCTGAGGCCCCAGCCAGAGCCCGAAGACCGAAGCCCTATCCTGAGACCCGAGGCCAGAGGCCAAAGCCCGAGGTCAGAGCCCGAAACCCGAGGCCAAAGCCTGAGGCCCCAGCCAGAGTCCGGGTCCGAGGCCCCAGCCATAGCCAGAGCCCGAGCCAGAGCCCGAGGTCCGATCCTGAAGCCCGAGGCCGGGACCCCGCACCGGCGGCTCGAAAGAAGCCGAACGGGCCCTCAGCGGCTTCTCCCGCCGCGAGCTTTCGGCAAGGCCCAGGCGGGTCTCCTTCAGGAGAAATCGGCCCTTGGCGCAAAAGCGAGCGAAGGGCCAGGGGGCGGCCCTTTCCGACTCCTGAGCCGACGTTTCCGGGTAAATCTTATCCGGACTTCCCGGGCGAAACTACCCGGCCGAAGCTTCCCGCCGGCGGGCACCGGGTGCCCCCTGGCGGGGCTTGCCTGGTTAAGCGCCTCTAAAATCGGCTTCCAGAAACGCTTTCCCGTGTTAGGCCTAACGCGGGGTCTAGGCTTTAACGCTTGGCGCCGGGCTTGCTCTCCTTGTTGCCGACGCCCCGGAGGAAGGGGCGGCGCCAAGAGGAAAAAGCAGGACGCGGAAGCCGTGAGCCGGCAACCCCGCAAGGAGGCCTAAGATGTCGAAACTCTCCCCCATCGCCCGCAACAGGCTGGCATGCCTTTCGATAGCGGCCGCGGCGGCCGCGGTCATTCTCGGCGCTTCCGGCAAGGCCGAGGCCCAGACCGGCTTCTTCGTGAACTCCCCGGACGGCAACTCCGGAATCAGCCTGGACATAGGCGATCTGATAGGCGCTATCGCCGAAAGCGACAATGACGGCGGAGGCAACACCTACTACAACGAGACCACGATTATAAACCAGGGCCCCCGCCGCGGCGGGCACTACAGGCACCGCGACCGCAGGCATCCCCCCCGGCACGACCGCGGTTACGGGCACGGCGGTCGCCGCAGGCACGGCGGCCACGTCGGCCCCCCCAGCGGCGTCCACAGGCCGGGCCCCGGCAAGGGCGGCCCCGGGCACGGCGGGGGCGGCGGCCACAGGCGCGAGCGCCGCAGGTAGCCCGAACCGGTACGGCGAGACTTTCAGCGGCCCCCAGAGCCTTCCCCCCCCTGCGGCGGGAAGGCTCCGGGGGCCGCGCCCGTTTAGAGGGCAGGATAGCCGGATCCGGACGAGTTCGCGGAGTTCGTCCAGACTGCCCGCCCGCTCTACTTTAACGCGTTGCCGCCCGTTAGGGGGAGTTCTTTTCCCGGAATTCCGCTTGACGGACAATAGGGCTTACGCCAGACTGGAAAAAAAAATGAGGCCATGCCGCTTGAGGCAAGGCACGGTTTAACGCTTGCCTACTCGCGGCTGCGGCGAGCCAGGCAACTGGAAGCCCGGCTGCGGCGAGCCAGGGACGAACCAGCCGAAAACCGTCCCCCTTCCAAGCCATGGACCGGCCTGAACCGTCCGACGCCGGACGCCAAAGCGGCGCCGCAGACTGGACCTTCCCCCGACACGGTCGCTCCCCAACGCCCGAACGCCGCTGTCGGTCGCGAACCCCAAACCGTGCCATTTACCCATCAGGACCGGTTCCGCCGGCCAAGAGGAACAGCAGGAGGCGAGCGAAAGCCTGTAAAGATCCCAGCGGCGCCGTCCCTGAAGCCGCAGCCGTTCCGCGCGGGCCAGGCTCGTGTCCGGCATTCCAGCCAGACGGCTTGGGACGGCCTTCTTCCAAAGCCGTCGCGGCGGCAACAAGGCTCCCCCCTCCTGGGCGGGCCGCCTCTGGGCATCCGCGCGGAGGGGCATCCGAAGACAGGGTGCGAGGACGTCCGAGACCCGACAACGGCGGGGGTAGGCGGAGCCTACGCGGGATCAGCGGACACGGCGGCTTCTGCAGCCGGCCGTCCTGGTGCCCTCGGCGCGTTTCCAGGTAGCTACCCGCCTTCCCAGAAACCCGCGCCGGGGGTTTTGCTGGCTTCCGACGCCCCGGATCCCATGATGGGCAAGAACTATTTATTGACCGACAGCCGGATTAAGTGCTAAGGCAGAAGGCATCTTTCCGCGCATCAGGAGCCTTTGAGGGGGTCAGGGGCAGCCAGACGCCGCCCCAAGGATAATTCGGTGGGGGAGCAGCTTTTCTGCCCCGCCCGGGCCGGGGAGCAAGCCAGGGCCGCCGGTTGAGCCGTTCAGCCGACGAGGGGCCGGGGCGACGGGGGCACGGGAGGGCCCGGAGATTTCCTGCTTCCCGTAAACTGCATGGAAAACCGGGCCAACCCGCTCCGGACCCTCGACTCGGCTCCCCCGGCCTTCTGGCTTCATCAGCTTCGTCTGCCCCTTTTGCTTTGGAATGATTCGCTTGGCAGGCGCATAGCTCGCGGTTCCGTTAAGCGGCCATTGGGTGACGGGGAGGACGGGCTCGCGGGCCGTCCGCTGGGGAGGAGGTGACGGCGCCACCACTCACTCTGGAGGAGTTCTGGCGCCCGTCCATGGCTCCGGTCGGGCGGAGGAAACGTTTGGGGGCGTGGGGCCGGCCGACGGCGGGCCGCGCCGAAGCGCCAGGACGCCGCCTGAGCCGGCGGAAGGCGCGCTTTGGCGGCGGAAGGCGCGCTCCGGGACCAGCGCGGGTCAACGTCACCGTGGGGTTCGGGAAACGAGGGGGCGCTCCCGGCCTGTTCCCGCTTACGCCCCTCCGGCAGGAGAGCGGACGCTTGCTCCGGGCCTTTCGGGGGATCTTGAAGACGGGCTTCCGGCTGATCGGCATTTGCCCCGCGCGAGGAGAGGACGCCATGTCACGACGAGTGCCTTTGCTCCAGAAAAGTTGTCCGGCGCTGGCTTTTATAGCCTTCGTCCTGGCAGCCGCGCCCCTGTTCGGGCAGGGGGCGGCGGAGACGCCTCCGGCCCCCGCCTGGTGCCTGGAGGGCGGGCAGGACGCGCGGCTCCGGCGGCCGGACGCGGACGCCCCGCTCGGGGTGCGGGGGCCGTCGGCGTCGGGGCCGGGAGCAGCCAAAGCCGGTAGCCCCGGGCCGGACCTGGGGGTCGAGGCTTTGGGGGGCGGGCTTGAGGCGCTGTTGCGTAAGCCCGAGGGGCATTGTGACGCGGCGAGGCACACGGGCGCAACCGGGAGCGAGGCGGACGCGGGCCCGGAAGGCCGCTCAAGTGGGGCCGGGACGTTGGGCATTGAAACGGCTGACTTGAAAATTCGGCTGGACTCCGCTTCGCCAGCACCTGGAATCGGCATGGCATCGACGGAAGCCTCAGGGCAAGCGATTGCGGCAACGCATGTCGAGTCGGGCGACGATAGCCCGCGGGCGGTGGCGGCAAAAAAGCAACGCGCCGCCGCGCTCGGCGCCAGGAAAGACTACGCCGGGGAAAAGGAGCTCCGCGAGCAGGCGCTCGCCTCGTTGGCAAGGACCAAAGGACCGGATCATCCGGACGTACTCGCTGCAAAATCCGAACTGGCCGCCGTGTTGCGCAAGCTCTTCGACTTCAAGGGCGCCCAGGAACTGTCGTCGCAGGTGGCGGAGGCCCGCCAGAGGACGCTTGGCCCGAACCATCCGGACACCTTGGTCGCTAAATTCGAGCAGGCAATGGACCTTTTCTTGCTGCAAGACTTCAAAGGGGCAAGCGACGCGGGACTGCAGGCAG
>JAIRZX010000263.1 GCA_031267005.1 Deltaproteobacteria bacterium | reverse complement strand
CTAAAGATGGCGGAGCAGGCTGTATAAACGTGGCCGCAAGAGCCTTCCGAAGGGGCTCACTCCTCCCTCCTGGGCCTGGGAGGGGCGGCCCTGGCCCGGGCCACGAGGCTCTCGACCTCGGCTTTCCAGAGGGGGCCAGGCAGGTGCCTGTCGTAGTTTTTGCGATCGATGATGAGCGTATAGGACATCTCGCCCGTGCGGATCACGGGGATGTCCGGAGTCCCTTCCCGCCAGGAGAAGGTAACCCCGTAGCTCCAGTCGGCCACGAGCAGCCGGGGGAAGAGGATGAACAGCGCCGACATCCACGGGGGCCCCCCGGACAGGGTCCCGGCGCTCCGGCAAAGGTCCTGGGATCCGGGCGCGGCTGGCCCTCCCGGGCCCGAAGCCGCTAATCACGATACGTTTTCTGGTGCAACCTTGCCAAGGACACACAATATGCATCCATACGCGTTTCATTGGCGGGGTGTCGGAAAAACCGACATAAACGTATAACGCCGAAGTGCTAGCAAACCACGCAGGCCAGAGCCAGTATCCCCTGGCCGCTTCCCGAAGGTCCGAGCTGGCGGTGGGACACCGCCGATGACAGGATTTCAGGGTCGAACAGGTACACGCCCAGCTCGTAATCCTTCCCGGACTTCAGGCTGAAGCTCAACTCGGCGTCCGTGAAGGTGGCGAGCGGCTTGCCAGCGTCGTCGCGGATCGAGAAGGTGCCCACGGCGTCGTAGCGCCCCGGCTCGACGAGCACCCCCCGGTCCTTGTTCGCCTTCACCTGGGGGAACCCGGACACGTCCTTGCCGTTCAGGACTAGTTCCGAGGCTTTGAAGTACAGGACGCTCTTTCCCGATGCCTTGGCGGCGGCTATCTCGGCCTTGATCTTCCTGGCCTTTAATACGGCGCGCCTGTAGACGAACGCCACGGTACCTATGACGGCGAGGCCTCCCGCCGCTGCGGCAATTGAAACTACCATTTCTTCCCCTTGCCTTCAGCCTTTCGAGGTCCCGAATTTCGCTTTTCGATCTTTAAGCTTTCCGCTTCCAGAACCTCTCGGCTGGACGATTCTTCCAATTCTCGGAATCCAGCCCCTTCCAGGATATCCCTAATCAGAATCCTTCCCGTTCCCTTCCCGAGACTTCGCGACCGTCATGGACTCCCCCAGATGGAATCCAGCGAATGCCCCGAAAACGAGTTCCGTAGCCTAAACGGAATCCGCCGCTCCAAGCGTTTGGCTTTTTTCCATCCGTCTCAATCTTCCAGGATTCCGGTATTCCCCAGCCCGGCGTCCCAAAACTGGATGGCCGCCCGCGCGGAACGCGCTCCGGTCCGCCCTGAAGCCTGGAACGCTTCCCCCCCATGCTCAGGTCCGCCCTCACCTCCCCCCCACCTCTGGGCTCCCTTAGCATCCCCTCGGCTCCCCTCGGCTCCCCTCGGCTCCGCTCAATTACACCCGTGCTTCGCATATCAACGCGCCGCCTCTTCTCCCGCCAGTCCTGCCCTCGCCGCTCGCTCCCGCCCCGCCGCACCCCCCCCCACTGCCCATTTACTGACTGAATTGTAACATGCCCTGCTCGCGTTCGCCCGAAATCAACAGCCTGAAATCCCGACCACTCCACAGGATCCGGGCCTGCCGCCCGCCCGCACTGCCTCCCAGGCGGCCCGGAGACGATTCTTGGCCGCAATCCCACCCTGCCGAGTCTCCCGGGCGTCTCAAAACCGGCGCGACCGGGGCTTCGCCGACCATTCGGAAGTGTCCCGGCAACCAAAGCCAGGGACGCAAGCTGCGGGGAGGCTTGCCTCCAAGACGCCCCAGGCCGCCCCTGGCTCGCGCTGGAGAAATGGGTTCCAATCGCCCGGCGGCCCCGCGAAGAAAAACCGGTACCCGTTCACGAGATGGCGGGCCGCTCCCCCCTGCCCCGCTCCGCCTCCCCCTCCCAGCCGGTAACCCGCCTTCGGCTCTCGGACCGGCACCGTCCCGGCCTCCCGGCCTCCCGCTCTCCCGGCACCTCCCTTCCGGCCCGCTTTCCTTCCCGCCAGGTCTTCCGCCCCAGGTTCACAGACTGTCTCCGCAAGGCTCCTGGCCTCTCCGCCCGTGAACGGATACTCCGTATCGTTCACTTGCAGGACCGGGCCGCGGGTCTGTCCTTCCCCCCGCCTCCCGGCCACTCTGCCTGCCCTCACCCCTGCCCAAAGACGTCGGGCCATCACCAATGCCCAACCTCACTGGCAAAATGACACCGCGAACTCGAACTCGTTTCGCCTTCATTGCGAGGATTCGGGTTCTTTGGCGAGCAGCGGGGCGGCAAGGACTATCCGGAAGTCGACTCTCCGGTTTCGGCTCTTGCCTTCCTCATCGTCGTTGCTGGCTATTTTCCTGGTCTCCCCGTAGCCGCTAACCCCGAAAAGGTACTGTCCGTCGGAATTCTTGAGTCCTGTGAGCTCGGGATATTTCTCTTTCAAGAAATTATACGTGGTCCAGCTCCGGAAGGCCGAAAGCTGCAGGTTGTCGTCCAGCCTGTGGGAAGCGCTGAGATTCACGCTGTCGGTATGCCCTTCGATAAGAATGACGTCGAACCTGCCGGGCTTGAAGGCAGCGGGGTCGTCGCATTCGGAAGGCGGTGCGGGCGGCTCCCGCAGGCCCGAGTAGCAGGGAAGCCGGCCGGAAAGAATCGAGCCGAGCGCCGTCAAGGCCTCCACGCCGTCCTTGTTTAACATGTACCCTCCCGACGGGAAAAGCACGGATTCCGGGAGGCGGAAGATTCCTTCGTTGGGGTCGATCACTATCGTTTTGCCCCGTTTCTCCATTTCCTCCTTGATGTACGCGATAAAAGCCGCCCTCACGTCCCTGGCGTCCTGAAGGTTGCTGTTGAGCTCCCTTAACTCGGCCAACGCCTCTTCCTTCTCCCGCTCAAGAGCTTCCAATCTCTCGTTGTCGCGTATCGTCTTTACCGCGAAAACGACCAGGATTATCATGACGATGAAGAAAAGCACGGCCATCAGATCGCTTACTGACGCCAGGTATCCCTGTTCGCCCGCCGACAGCCGCCTGCCCGTGCGCATTCTGGAAGTTTGCACGTCCTCCTCCCGCCTACTGGCGCCCGTCGCGGGACTCGCGCAACAGCCGGGCCTCATGGAGAATCTCGTCCGCCATCGCATGCAGCGCCGCCACCCCCTTGGCGAAGCTCTCGTCTATCTCGCGGAGGAATCTCTGGGCCTCGCTGATGTTCGACATGTACGAGTTCTGGAGCTTCTCCAGCGTCAGCGAAATCGTCTCGTCAGCGCCGTCGAACTATAACCGCCCTGGCGCGGGTCCACCCGGCATTCGTTGCTGCAAGTATCTCCAAAGCGGGGTGTTTGACTGTCGCCGAGGGCTTTGCAGTTATTGAAGACAAACAGATCTGCAACATTTGACTTTTCAAACACTGGTCCCTGGGCCAAATCACGATAGATTGTGTATTCTTTCTGCTCAACCTTCAATGGAAACTGTCTTGCAGGAACGTT
>JAIRZX010000230.1 GCA_031267005.1 Deltaproteobacteria bacterium | reverse complement strand
ACTGTCCTGGTGCGTTCGACAAGCTGGTGCGTTCGACAAGGAAGACAGGCATTGTCCTGCTGTAAATCCAGGTAAGCAGGAATACCAACTCTGCGATGTTGATGCAGGGGCGTTAGGCTGTAAGTGACATCTTGTATCTTCTTTCTGCCAGGCCATAGCATCTTTCACCTCAGTCGGCTGCCCCCAAACTCCCCTTGTTTTGCCCAAAAACTACACATGCCTCAACGATATTAAGGATACCTATTCTCTTGCGTATTTTTACTGCCATGAACTTGGCATCCTATGACGGGTCAAGGGTAGCCAAGGCCTGGTCAGGAATACCCTGCAAAACTGGGTTGGAAGTCTGACGCACCCATGTCCGCATCTCCTTCAACTTGCTTCCAGGGTTTAATTCAATTAAAATATTACTGAATTCGGGATGGGACATTGTCCCGCGATCGACCGGCTCCAGCCAGGGCAGAACGCCAAAGGGGGCAAGAATGTCAAACGCGGACGGTCCGGTTATCCCGGAAATAGGCATCGACATAGCCGACTTTTCTCGACTGAGGAAAGAGGGCTACGTTTACGTGGACAAGACAGAATTAGTCCGCGAAATTCTTGACGGCCCCCGTCCGCGGCTTTTTCTTTCCCGCCCCAGACGGTTCGGCAAGACGCTTCTGATCGATACCCTGGAGCAGGCCGCAACCGGAAGGAAAGAGCTTTTTTCCGGACTCGCGATAGACAGGTTGCGCAAGGACGCCGAGTGGCCCCGTTCGCACGTGGTCAGAATCAGCATGAACGCTTTCGGGGACGACCCGTCCTCACTGGATCGAAGCCTTGCCGCATACCTTCAATTTTTTGCAGAAGTCAGAGGGTTCACTATCAAGGAAGGTAACTCGGCTTTCAGCCTTACCCAAACGATTGAAACCCTTTATAGCAATTACGCGGATATCCCGATAGTTACCCAAGGTATCCGAACTGAAGACGGGCTGTTCGCCGACCGGAGCAAGATAATCGTCCTGATTGACGAATACGATGCTTCTATAATCAACAATCTTACCGAACCTGATAATCTTAAAATTGTTCAAAGGACACTCCACGGGTTTTACAACGCTTTGAAATCTTGTGAAAACATGGTTGACCGTGTTTTTATCACAGGAATAACCAAATTTTCCCAATTATCCGTATTTTCAGCTATGAATAATCTCAGGGATATCAGTTTCAAAAATGAATACGCGACAATTTGCGGGTTTTCAATAGATGAGATTTCAAAATTCTATTCCCGGCATCTTGATTTGGCTTTGGCTGAAATGAGACAAATTCCAGAATTCGGTCCCGATTTTTCCCGAGATATGTTTATGGACCGCATTATTGACTGGTACTACGGGTACAGCTGGAACGGCAAAGATCAGGTTATCAATCCGTTATCCTTGCAAAATTTGCTCATCGACTACGAATTCGATAATTTTTGGTTTCGTACCGGCGGCACGAATTTTCTTCAGAAATTAAATATCAGGGATAATATTTTTACTAAAGTATTTAACGGAGTTGATAATTTCAAAGGGAGTGTGGATATCCAGGATGCGGGGAATATCGACCCGATACCGCTGATGTTACAAACAGGTTATCTTACCGTACGCAAACATGATGAATTTAATGATAATTCCAAACTCTATCTCACTGTTCCAAACAGGGAAGTCGGCATGTCGATCATGAAGAATTATGTTGATCGCCATATCATTCCTTTAATGTCTGCTAAATCAGAAATTTTTAATTCAGTTGCAACCAAGGAATTCTGCCACGCTTTCTGTCAAGGCCAATCGAATCGCGCCGAAGAGCTTCTGCAAGGTTTCTTTAGCGTAATCCCGTACTCGTTGCATTACCAAAATGAAAAATTTTATCACGTAGTTATGCTGTCAATTTTCCTGATGTCGGATTTCTCAGTTCAAGCTGAAAAAAATATTTCAGGAGGCATTATAGATCTGGTAGTCACGGCACCGAACAAAACTGTTTTGGTGACCGAAATACAATATGCCAAATCCGATAACGAAAACGATGTCGCTGATATCTCAGATTTATCAGCAGCTCCAGAAATATCCGGCAAGGACGACAAGAAGCTTGATTCCTGTATTTATGCCGCTTTCCGTCAGATAATAGACAAGGATTATCTTCTGCCTTATGTCGGCGGAAAAAATCCTGTCCGCGCGGTGGCTGTAGCCGTATGCGGCAGGAACCACGTGCGGATCAGAAGCTGTCCCGCCGATGAGTTCCTGCAAAGGCCGCAGGAATTCATCGGCCCTGAAGATTCTGATAACCCCCTGCTTCTGTAGCCGCAAACGTTCATAACGAGGCTGTAGCAGTAACCGATACCGCGCTTCGGTACAGGAACAGTCTCAACAACACCGAAAGGCAAACAAGAGATTTAGCCCGTAGGAATCTATTCACGAGGTAATACGGGACTGACGTACATCGCCATTTGCACAGCTTTCAACCCGACAGGAAAACCTTCAGGAACCTCTATCGCCTTCCCCGGTGCAAGGCCGGTTCTCCCGCAGGCGTTAGACCTGTTCTCCCCGAGAAAGGAAACGGCGGAAGTGGGAGCGTAGTGGAAATGGACGTTCGGGTGATCTTTCAAGCCACTCGTCGCATCCCTTGCGGATGCAGCAGTTGTCCATGACAATGTCGAGCTCGCGGGTCATGTCCCTGATGCCCGGAACCGTGTCAGCAAAACCAGTTGCTCCATGAGCCTAAAGATACTCGATCATCTTTTCCAGCCGTATTTTTTTTTATATGATGCCGTTTTTGATGCCGGGTAGGCGAATTGGTTTACGACCCGGCGGCTCCTGCACGTGCCGTTCCTGGCCCTGACGCCCCCCCCGTTCCGGGTGCGGGCGAAGCCGGTCGCGCGCTCGCGGGCCTGGAAGCCGTTCTTCTCGTCTGGCACCATGACCGTGCAGTTATCAGGGAGTTCGAGCACCAACATATGGCTTCCGCCGCCATCTCGCAGAACCCGGGGGCCTTGCTTACGCGCCAGCTCCGAAGCGCCCTGATCTTTATGCCGGCCTTCCGCAGCATCCTCCCGACGATGTCCTCGGACATGTCAAGTTCCTCCGCCACCATTTTGTCGGTTCACTAAGTGCCGTCGGGAGCTTTCCTGACGAGCGCGTACAGGATGCCAGGCGCCACCTTCCTAAAGTCTTATCTCTGCGGCCTGCCGGGGCGCGGGTTGTCCGGGAGACCCTCGGCCTCGTGCTCCATAAACCGTTTCCCCCGCTTCCCGACCGTGTTCTGGCTCGTCAGCAGAGCCTTGCCGACGGCGTGTCGCTCGTGCCCTCTCGGCTCAGGAGCACTGTCCCTGGTGCGTTCGACAAGGAAGACAGGCATTGTCCTGCTGCCAATCCGGGCAGGCACGAATGTCAACTCAAAGGGGTTGACGCAGGTGCGCTCGGCATTGCACCACATCTTGTATCTCCTTTCCGCCCAAGCTACAGTATCCTTTCCCCTAGTTAGCCGCATCCAAACTGCCCATGTTTAAACCAAAACTGCACCTGCCTTAACATAATTAAGGCTCTTCGCTGAAACGAGGGTGCCGGGCCAGCTGGGCGGGCGCAAGCTTTTCGCGGAAAGCCCACTTTTTTTCCGCCTGCCTTGACCCGCGTCCCCCTGAAACCAGCCCAGAGCTATAAGGCTGAAGGGTTCAGCGGCTCCAGACCGACGATCTCCAGGACTTCGCCCAGCCGCCCGCAGGTCTTCCAGGCGCCGGCCGCCGCCAGCTCCGCGGGGGTGCTTCCGCCGGTAGCCACGCCTATGCCCTTGACGCCAGCGGCAACGGCGGCGCCCATGTCAAGGTACGAGTCACCCACCATCACCGCTTCGCCCGCGCCCGCCCCGAGAAGCTCCAGGGCCTTCAGGACCGGGTCCGGGAATGGCTTGGGCCTTTCCGCCTCCTCGGCGCCCACCACGGCGTCGAAGCGCCCGCCCAGCCCCGCGGCCTCCACGGCTATTGGGGCCAGCCACCGGTTCGTGACGATGGCGGTCCTGATGCCTGCCTCCCTCATCCGCTCAAGGACCGGAACGGTGTCCGCGAAGGGCTTGAAACCGGAAAGCTCCTGCTCCTTGTAACGCCCGCGGTAGTAGTCGGGCCACCAGGCTTCGCAACGGCCCCAATACTTGACCCAGCCCTCCTCGAGCGGCAGGCCAGTGGCCTCCATGAGGTCCTTATGGCCGATGTCCCTCAAGCCCATCTCCCTGGCGAACATGTTCATGGAAACGATCACCGATTCCTCGGAGTCGACCGTCGTCATGTCGAAGTCGAAGAGGGCCGCGCGGGGGGTCCACGGCCCGTAGTCGCTGCATTCAGCCATAAGGGAGCGCTCCGCGAAGCGGCAAGGCGGCTCGGAGGCCGCCGGGAAAGTCCGGAAGCTTCAAGAGGCCGGAACCCGTGAAAGGCGGGAAGGCCTGGGGGACGGGGAGGGCTGGAATGCCTGAACGCCCTGGAGGCGGGAAGGGCCGAGAGGCCGGATGGCTTGGCAGGCGAATGCCCTGCCGCGACTCGGATGCCGGGCGGACGGACAGTCCTGAAGGCTGAAAAACGAGGCCGCGCCGGGGCCTCGCCCCGACCGTCCGCGCTAACGCCCGACGGCTCCCTGCCTGGCCGGCGAGCCATTCTCGCATAACGTGCCCTCAGAACGGCCAGTGCCCTGAAAGCCAAGGTTCAAACGATCCCTATGATCTCCGGGACCTCCCCCAGCCGCCCGCACACCTTCCAGGCGCCCGCTTCGGCCAGCTCGGAGGCCGAGGTGCCGCCGGTGGAAACCCCTATACCCTTGACGCCCGCGGCCACCGCCGCCTGGATGTCCAGGTGCGAGTCGCCTACGAACACCGCGGCGTCCGCCGCGACGCCCAAAAGCTCCATGGCCTTCAAGACCGGATCCGGGGCGGGCTTAGGCCTCTCTGCCTCCTCCGCGCCCACCACGGCGTCGAAGAAGGCGCCCAGTCCCGCCCTTTCGACGGCCTCCCTGGCCTTGTCCCTGTTAGTGACTACGGCGGTCTTGACGCCGGCGCCCCTGACGCGCTCCAAAACCGGGATCGCGTCCGGGAAGGGCCTTATGCCCGATAGCTCCCGGTCCCCGTAGCGGCCGCGGTAATACTCCAACCACCAGGGTTCGCAACGGCCCCAGTAGCTCACCCAGCTCTCCTCCAGGGTGAGGCCGATAGCCGCCATGAGATCCTTTGCGGCCACGGCCCGCAGTCCCATCTCGGAGGCGAACAGGTTTATGGCCGCCAGCACGGACTCGGCCGAGTCGGCCAACGTCATGTCGAAGTCGAAGAACGCGGCGGCGGGCTTGGCTGTCCCGGAATGTGTCATCGTCGGAAGTCTCCTTACGCGTCTTTTAACGCCCGCTGGCCGGACTGGAAAGCCCGCGTCGTCCCTCACGCAGCCCGCTCCGGGCATAGCCCCCGGATTTCACGTCCGCCTATGCCCCTCCCGGGGCGAGCGCGACCGGCTAAGCACCTCCCCGGGCCAGCGCGGAAACAACGGCCCCCTCCCCGACAGGTCGCGCCCCCCGCAGACGGGGGCCCGGCGGGCATGCCGCCGCCGCTGCCGGAAGCCTGGGGCCTGTTGCCTCAGGACATCCATTCGAGTTCCACCAGCGGGATTAGCTCCTCCAAATCGGAGTCCCGGAAGGCGCCGGTCTCCTCGCAGAGGGCGTTCGCGGCCGAAAGGGCCACGGCGAAACGGACTGTCCGCTCCGCGTCCCACCCCGAGCTCCAGCCCCTCGCGAAGGCGGCCACCATGCTGTCGCCGGAACCCACCGCGTTCTTGGGCTGTATCTCGGGGGGCACGGCCCGCACCAGGCCCCCGGGCCAGGCGTAGGCCACGCCCTCCGCCCCCATGGAAACCGCGGCCGAACCGGCCCCGAAGCCAATGAGCTCCCTCGCGGCCGCCGCCGCGTCGGCGGCGCCCTCGAGCCTGCGTCCGAGAAGGACCCCGGCCTCCTCCAAGTTGGGCTTGACCAGATCCGGGCGCCCGGAAAGCGCCCGGGCCAGCGCCGCCCCGCTGGAGTCCACTATGATCCTGGCCCCCGCCTCCCTGGCCATGGACGCGAGATCCCCGTAGAAGCCCGAAGGCGCCCCCTGGGGCAGGCTCCCGGAAGCGGTTACGACCGCGCCTTCCGCCAGCGCCTCGGAGAACCTCGCGAGGAAGTCGTCCAGGACCGCGATTCCGATATTCGGCCCCGGCTCCAGGAACTCCGTCTGCCTGCCGGTCGACTCCTCCACCACGTTCACGCAGCAACGGCTCTCGCCCGGCGCCCTCGCGAAGTCGTGGCTGATGCCCAAGGCGTCGAGTTCCCCTTCGATGAAGTCGCCGTTGCGGCCGGCCGTTACGCCAAGCGCCAGGACGTCCGCCCCGAGCTGGCGGAGCACCCTGGTCACGTTAAGCCCCTTGCCGCCAGCCGTGTTGCGGCAGGAAGAGACCCTCATGGCCGTTCCGGGCAAGAGGCTCTCCACGCCGTAACGCTTGTCGACCGAGGCGTTCATCGTAATGGTTATTATCACGGCTTACTCCAGCTTGCAACCGACCGCCTGGCTCAGCGGCCGCTCGCGGCAAGGGGCGGGGCGGATTTCCCAGGCGGGCGACGGCGAACTCGGGGGCGGGGTATGCTGAAGGGGATGGGAATGGGGATGGGGACGGGGACGGGAGGCAGGAGACGGGAGAGGCTGAGGGAGAGGGAGAGGCTGAGGGAGAGGCTGAGGGAAAGGGAGAGGGGAAAGGGTGGCTGGACCGGCGGGCGGACGCCAACGGGGAGGGGGTCGGAGGGTTGCGGGAGACGGCCTGTCCAGCGACGGCGCCCAGTTCCGGGGAGGGAGGCCCCGCTTCCCCGCGCCGCAGCCGGTTAATGTCTTGCCCATGCCGCCGCACGAGGCTTTAAGGGATCGGGGGGCTCGGATGGCCGGGCCGGGGGAACTAACGGGCAGCCGGGGGGGAGCGGATGGCTTGGACGCCCCCCGCCCGGTTCAAGGGATACTCCCGTCTCAAGGGGGAGCCGCCGCTGAGCAGCTGAAGCTACCCCCCATACGTCCGCTTTCCTCCATCGGCGAACGCTTTCACCGCGTCGGCAAGGGGGCGGCGTACGCTCGCCTTCAGCCGGAAAGTTCCCTCTCCTTCGCGCGGATGATGTCCATGACCTCGCCGGCCGCTCCGGCGGCCGCTATGCCCTCCAGGGTTTCGCGGTCCCTCAGCACCCCGAGCAGCGCTTCTATGAAGTCCAGATGCGCGTTTGGATCGTTTATGGCCAGCGCGCACACGATCCTCGCGTCCACGAACTCGTCGTCCGAGCCCATCGCCATGAAGCTCACGGGGGACCGGGGCACGCCGAGGGCTATCCCCGGGCTTATGACGTGAGAGGCGTCGGTGTGCGGAATGGCTATGGCGAACCCGCCCATGTCGATGCCCGTAGGTGACTCCCGCTCCCTCTTGCAGAGGGCTTCGGGATAGCTCTCCCGGCACAGGCCGGCCTTTACGAGGGTCGAGCCGAGCTCGAGGAGAACGTCGCCGGAGGACGCTCCAGTCATTCCCAGCCTGATCCTGGTCGGATCAAGACGCTCTGTTATCATCGGTCGTTTTCCTTCCGCGGGGACGAGCCCCCGCGAGCATTCTGATGCTGATGCCGCCCAGAGCATTCTGTCTACGCCGCTAGCATTAAGGCGGCGCCGCAAGCTTCAGGCCGGTCGAGCGCCGCTGCGGCGCGCCCCGATATTCCCGCGCTCGGAACGCGCGCTACGGCTGGCTTCAGTCCGGAAGCGGCCTCCCCGGCCGCGCGGCCGCGAGCCGCTGCCGCAAGGCGGCCGCGGCGAAGGCAACCCGCGAACGCTTAAGCCATCGGCCGCTTGCGCGTTAAGCGCCGCCGCGCCGCATCCGACGCCTTAAGCGGGCGAAGCCCGGCTGGATGCAGGCGGACCGGATGATATCCGCAATAGCTCCCCCGGGGCCTCGAGGGCGCCGCCTGATCCGGAGGCGGATGCCGGACGGCTCCCTCGCGGCATCGGGGCTTGACCCCCCGCGCGTCAGGGCGCTGCGGAGTTCGGGCGAACATTGCGCAAGCGCCGGGCCGCGGGGGCGCCCGTATCGAGGATTCCCTTAAAGAATATAGATAAAGGGGCCCTCGGATGACTTCAGCGCCGCCCCTTGGGCCCAAAGGGCGGCCCCAAGGGGGACCAAAGGCGGCGGGCCCCGGCGCCCAAAGGTTTGCTGTTGGGCCGTCGGGCCTCCGGTTGACCGAACGGGAAGGTCCGGAGGGGCCTGAGATGCCCGGGCGGCCGCGACGCCGCCGTCCGGACGAGGCTTCGGCAAATCTCGGCGTCACCTTCTGCCGTTAGCCACCGCACCTGTAACGATGCTAGCACATCGTCCGCTGGCGGGAATTGCCGCGGGGCAGAACCCTCACAACCCGATTAGCCCCATGGCTTCCCCGAGCCTTCCGCAAACGCTCCGGGCCCCGGCCTCGTACAGGCCTTCTGGCGAAGTGCCCCCGGTCGAAACCCCTATGGCCGTCGCCCCGGCCGCTACCGCGGCGAGCATGTCCAGATGGGAGTCCCCGATAAGGACGGCGCTTTCCGGCGGCACGCCCAAGATCGCAAGCGCCTTCAGGACCGGATCCGGGTCCGGCTTGGGGCGCTCCGCCTCCTCAGCCCCCACTATGGCGTCGAATTGCCCGGCCAGCCCGGACGACTCGACGGCCAGGCGGGCCATCCACCGGTTGGTCACCACGGCGGTCTTGACCCCCGCGAAGCGGAGTTTGGCCAACACGGGGAGGGTATCCGGGAAAGGGCGGAACCCGGAGATCTCCTGGGTCTTGTAACGGGAGCGGTAGTAGTCGGGCCACTCCGGCTCGCACCTGCCCCAATAGCTCATCCAGGTCTCCTCCAGCGTGAGCCCTATGGCTTTCATGAGGTCCTCGCTGGTCACTTCCCTCAAACCCATCTCGGCCGCGAACATGTTCATGGCGGTCAGTATGGAAGATGCCGTGTCGGCCACGGTCATGTCGAAGTCGAAGAGTACCGCGAGGGGATTTGCGATCGTTTTATCGTTCATGATTTTCCAGCGTTTTCCGCGTTTGCGCTTATATTTGTGACGCCGCCCCGGGGCCCCGGCGCCCGCCCCGGACGGCCGACGGGAAAACTCGCGAAGGAAGCCTGGAATCAGGAAAGCCTAGCCATCTCCACCCTGGGGAGCATGTCCTCCAGATCGGACTCCCTGAAGGCCCCCGTTTCCTCGCACAGGGCGCTCGCGGCGGAGAGCGCCACCGCGTACCTTACGGATCTTGGCGCGTCCCAGCCCTCGGCCAAGCCGACGGCGAAGCCCGCGACCATGGCGTCCCCGCATCCCACTGCGTTCCGGGGGGTAATCTTGGGGGGCTTTCCCCGGATGACTCCGTCGGGCCCGGCGTAGACCACCCCGTCGGCCCCCATGGAGACGGCGACCGCCCCCGCCCCGCGGGCCATGAGTTGCGTAGCCGCCCACGCGGCGTCGGCCAGCCCACTGAGCCTGCGTCCGAGAAGCGCGCCGGCCTCCTCGAGGTTGGGCTTGACCAGGACCGGCGAGCCGGTCAGGGACTCCGAAAGCGACTCCCCGCTGGAGTCCACTATGACCCTGGCCCCTGACCCACCGGCCATGGACGCTAGGCGCCCGTAGAATCCCGGCGGCAAGCCCTGGGGCAGGCTCCCCGAGAGGGAGACTATCGAGCCGCTCTCGACCGCCATGGTGAAGCGGGAAGTGAAGTCGTAGATAGCCGTGGGGTCCAGCGTCGGTCCGGGCTCCAGAAACTCGGTCTGCCTCCCGCTGGACGCCTCGACGACGTTTACGCAGCAACGGCTCTCCCCTTTGGCCCTCGCGAAGCAGTGCCTTATCCCCAGCGCGTTCAGCTCTTCCTCGATGAAGTCCCCGTTGCGTCCGGCGGCAACGCCCACCGCCAGCACTTCGCAATTGAGCTGCCTTAGCACCCTCGTCACGTTCAAGCCCTTGCCTCCGGCGGTGTTCCGGCAGGAGTCAAGCCTTATTACGGTGCCCGGCTCGAGGCTATCCACCCGGTAGCGCTTGTCGACAGAGGCGTTCATGGTGACGGTGATGATCATTGGCTAATCGCGCCTCTTTCGCGCTTAAGGGGTGCGCGTTATGCGTTTCCGTCATGTTCCGTCCAGTTGGGCGATACAGTCCGGAACGCTGATTGGAGTTAAAGCAGTATCTGGAAACGGAAAGTCGTTCGATGGAAAATTAAAGTAAACCGAAAAATTATGGTTGATATTACAGCGACAAAATGATAAAAGTCAATAAACTACAGTTATGTTTAGCAAAATTTATCATGCGAAAAGATATGACTTACCGGACGGCAACCGGGAGGCGAGGCAACTTGGCCCGCTTACGCAACGCCTGGCCTTACGATAATCAAAGCGCCTTAAGGCCCTGCCGCGCTTCGGGGCCTCCCGGCGCTCCCTTTCCTTCCGGCCCTTCAGAGCCTTCAGTCCGTTCCAAACCTTCCGGCCCTTCAGAGCCTTCAGTCCGTTCCGAGCTTTCCGTCACTCCAGCTCATCCCGGCACTCCAGATCCTTCGGGCCTTCAGATCCTGCGGCCCCCGCGACTCCTTCTTGCCAAAAAAGCCTGCGGGGCAAAACCCCCTCCGTCGCGCCGCCCCTCTTAAGGGCGCCGCCCGGGGGCGCGGCCCCCGGGCCGCCCGAAAGCGGCCCGGGAATGCCGGTCCCTGCCCGGGGGGCCGCACTCCGCCCGGACATCCTCAGGCCTACTCATCGCGGTTCACGAGCAGGATTTTCCCCTTAACGGCGCCGGGGGTCTTGAAGAGCTCGAAAGCCTCCCCGGCCTTATCCATCGGGTAGGCCTTGTGTATCACGGCTGGGTCGAAAAGCAGGCCGCCGTCGCCGAAGCGCTCCGCCGTCCAGCTCCACTCGCGGCCGGGGAACGGCGCGCTGTAGGACATCCAGGAGCCGGTCAGCGTGAACTCCTTGCGGTTCATCTTCTCGAAGAGCTTCCAGCCGAACTTCAAGTCCGCGTGCGGGGTGCCTATAAAGCACACCTTGGCCTTCCCGGCGGCCAGCTCGAAGGCCATCGCCATGGTGGCGTTGCTGCCAGCGGTCTCGAACACGTGCCCGAAGCCCTTGCCGGAAGTGTACTCCGAGGCCTTGGCCGGGAACCCCTCCTCCGCCGTGTCGAAGGAGGCGTCCGCCCCGAGCCGCAGCGCCAGGTCCAACCTCTCCCTGGTGATGTCGAAGGCGGCGCAGCGCCTCGCGCCGAGGAGCCTCGCCCACTGGAGCGCGTACAACCCGATGGTGCCCGCGCCCAGCACAGCCACGTCGCCGCCGGGCTCAAAGCCTGCGTGGAGGAGGCCGTGGAGCGCTATGGTGGCCGGCTCGAACAGGCATGCCTGCTCGAAGGGCACCGAGCCCTCGAAGGGGACGACCCCCAGGGCGGGGACGGAAACGTAATCGGCGAAGGCTCCGTTAACCCTGGACCCGATGAACTTGTAATCGGAACACAGGGCGTAGTCGCCCTTCTGGCAGTCCCCGCAGCGCATGCAGGGGACCAGCGGGGCCGCGGTGGCCCTCTGGCCGACGCTGAACCCATCGACCCCCTCTCCCATGGCGACAATCACCCCCGAGAACTCGTGGCCGAGTATGATGGGGAAGAAATGGGCCGCCCCGTCGTTTACCCTCGGGACGTCCGAGCCGCATATGCCGGCCGCTACGACGCGGACCAAAACCTCGCCGGGCCCCGGGACGGGCTTCGGGACGTCCTGGTAGCGTACGTCTCCCGCGCCGTGGAGGACGGCGGCCTTCATGGTTTGCGCCTTCATGATCACAACCCCTCCCTCCTGCCGACGCACGGGCGGGCCTTGCCCTCGGATCCCAAGAGGGCGATCTTCTGGAGCACGGCCTTCTTCACGGCGTCCCGGCCCGCCTTGCCGTAGTATTTGGGATCGTAGGCGTCGGGCCTGGCCTCGAGCGCTTCCCTCACCCCCCTGGTGTAGGCCATCCTGAGCTCGGTCGCGAAGTTCACCTTGGCGATGCCGAGCCTGACGCACTCCGTGACCACCTCGTCGGCGAGCCCGGAGGCCCCGTGGAGGACCAGGGGCACCGGGAGCCTGGCGCGCAGGACCTTGATGAGCGTCATGTCGATCTTCGGCTCCTTCGAGTAGACCCCGTGTGCGGTGCCGACACCCACGGCCAGGAAGTTCACCCCCGTGCCAGCGACGAAGACCTCGGCCTCCTTAGGCTCGGTGTAGCCTGCCTCGCCCATGTCCTCGCCGTCCTCCTTTCCGCCCACGCGCCCCAGCTCTCCCTCGACCGGCACCCCGCAGGCGGAGCACAGCTCCACCGCCGAGCGCGTGATGGCCATGTTGGCCTCAAGGCGCTCCTTGGAGCCGTCTATCATGATGGATGTGTACCCGGCCCTGAGCGCCTGGACGACGCACTCCAGCGAGTCCCCGTGGTCCAGGTGCATGGCCGCCGGCGCCCTGCGGAGCTCGGCCGCGGCCGCCGCCATGGCCTGGAACACCGATGGCGGGGCGTGCCGGAGCGTCCCCGGCGTGGTCTGTATCATAACGGGCGCCCTCGCCTCCTCGGCGGCGCACATTATGGCCTGTACCATCTCCATGTTCTCCGCGTTGAAGGCCCCGACGGCGTAGCCGCCGGCCCTGGCGTCCCTGAGCATCTCCAAAGACGTCGTAAGTGGCATAATCGCTTCTCCTTTCGACTTGGCCGCCGGCCCTCCGGGGGCCCGCCGGCCCGGGCCGCGCGCGCCCGGCCCCTCTATTCCCGTCAGCCTATGATCTTCCTCACCTCGCCCGCGCTCCCGGCGTCCAGCACCCTCTCCGCGAGCGCCTTCGCTTCGGCGTGGCTCCGGTTGCGGATGATGTAGCGGATATCCGGGATCTGCGAGGCCGTCATGCTGAACTCGTCCAATCCCATGCCGAGGAGCACCGCCGCTGCCTTCTCGTTTCCCGCGAGCTCCCCGCACATGCCGACGGGTATGCCCGCCGCGTGGCCGGCCTCGATGACGGCCGCCACGGATCTGAGGACCGCCGGGTGCATAGGGTCGAAGGACGCGGCGACCCGGCGGTTGCCGCGGTCGACTGCCAGGACGTACTGGGTGAGATCGTTCGTGCCTATGCTGAAGAAGTCCACCTTCCCGGCCAGCTCGCGGGCGCACATGACCGCGGCGGGTGTCTCCACCATGATTCCGCGCTTGATCTCCGGGTTGTATCCCATTCCGTGGCCCTCGACCTCGCGCTTGCAAGCCGCCAGAATCTCCAGCGCCCTGTCCAGCTCCTCCCCGGAAATTACCATGGGGAACATGATCCTGACGTCGCCGAAGGCGCTGGCGCGCAGGATCGCCCTAATCTGCGTCTTGAAAACCTCCACCATGTCGAGGCACATGCGGATGGCCCGCCAGCCCAGGCACGGGTTCTCCTCTTCCTCGAAGGGGAAGTAGGGGAGCGGCTTGTCCCCGCCCACGTCCAGGGTCCTTATGACGAGCTCCCCCGGCACGGCCTGCGCGGCGGCCTTGTAGGCCGCGAACTGTTCCTCCTCGGTCGGGAAGGCCTGGCTCTCCATGTACAGAAACTCGCTCCTGAAGAGCCCCACCCCGTCGATGCCGAAAGGGACCGCGCTCCTGACGTCCCGCATGTTCCCGACGTTGGCGCACAGCTTCACCCGCCTGCCGTCAGTGGTTTCGGCGGGAAGCCCGGAGAGGGCGGCGAGCGCCTTGCGCTTCTCTCCGAAGTCCCTGGCCTTGGCCTGGTAAAGCTCCCTTGTCGCCGCGTCGGGCTCCACTACGACCGCGCCGTCCACGGCGTCCAGCACTATCTCGGCGCCCGGGGGCACCATGTCGGTAATGCCCTTGGCCCCCACGACCGCGGGCAGGCCCAGCCCGCGGGCCATGATGGCCACGTGGCTGGTGGCCCCCCCCTCGGCCGTAATGACCCCGAGCACGAGCTTCGTGTCGAGCCCGGCCGTGTCGGATGGCATGAGGCTGTCGGCGACCAGGATGACCGGCCGGTCGATGCCGGCTATGCCGCTTCCGGAAACCCCCTTGAGCCTCCTCATGACCCTTCCGCAGACGTCCTTCACGTCGGCCGCCCTCTCGCGCAGGTACTCGTCGTCGATAGCCTCGAACCGGGCGGATATCTCGTCGGAAGTCTCCTCCAGCGCGAGCTCCGCGTTCTTATGCTCTGAGGTTATCTTGAACTCCACTGTCTCCATGATGAAGGGATCGTCCGCAATTTCTACGTGGGCCGCGAATATATCCGAATTGACCGCCAGCTCCACGATGCGCCTTCTGGCGGACGCCATAGCGTCCTTGAAGCGTCCGAGCTCGCGGCTGGTGGCCTTGTGGGATATGAGCCCCTTGTCAGCCTCAAGCCTCCTCGGCGTGTACAGGAAAGCCTCGCCGATGGCGATGCCCTTGGACGCCGGCTTGTTGATGGAAATCTTCTGCATATCCCGCCTCCCCCGCGCCGCGGCTGCGGCCCGATTGCGCCTCGCCCGCGCATGGCCTGCGGCGCTATACCGCCTCGCCCGCGCATGGCCTGCGCCGCTTTAGCGCCTTGCCCGCGGCGGGAAAGCGCCTCGCCCGCGCCGGGCCCGCGGCGGGTAATCGGCTTGCCCGCGCCGGGCCCGCGGCGCGACTTCGCCGTCTTAAGGCTTTTAGATCGCGGTCGTTCCCGGTACGCCTTTAACCAGGGAGGGCCGTAAAGCGCGGCGCCCGCCGCCCTCCGTTACCGGCCCGGCCACCCGGATCTGGCGGGGGGAAACCAGGCGCGGGGAAACTTTGAGCCCGATCCAGCCCTCCCGCCTCGCCCGCGAAGCCACCTACCCCCCCCGCAAAGCCACCTGCTCGGCCGCCTTCGCCGCTGCGGCGCCCTCCCCGGGGCGCCGTCGCCGGAGGACCCGCCTGCGGTCGGCGCAGGATTTCACGCGGGCGCCTCGACGGGTTCGTCGCCCAGGCTCTCCAGGAAGCTTGCAAGCCTGGGCAAAGCGTCCAGCTCGTCAGGGCCGTTAACCTTGAGCTCCACCTCGGCGCCCTGCTTTATCGCCGCGCTCAGGAGGGCTACTATGCTGCGGCAACTGACCTCGCCCTTCGGCGTCATCATGCTGACTTCGCTCTTGAAGGACTTGACCAGCTGCACGAACTTCGCTAAAGGCCGCGCATGCAGTCCCGAAGGGCACGTGATGACCACATTCTGTGAAACCATTGTCTTCTCCCCCGGCGGCTCCGCGTTGAATCCCGCCCGACGGCCTGCCGCCCGTCAAAGTCCGTTTGTCCGTATCCGGCTCGCTCCCAGTCGCCACCGGGAGCGCGTGGCCGTCGCCATAAGCCAGGGGCAAGGCAGGGGCAGAGGATGGGCAGAACGGCGTCCCGTTAAGGTCCGGCCAAGGACAGGTCATCCCGCTTCATCCCAGGGGCGCCCCTCCCGGCTTCGGGAGATTTTCCGCCGAGCCGCCAAAAGAGGCTTCGTTCGCCAGGAAGCCTCCATTCTTGAAGTTCCCCCTCCGGCTCAACCCGTTCGCTCCCAGCGTCGTTCCTTCCGCTTTTCGTGGCTTCCCGTTGCCTCCCAGCTCCTTCCCGTTCCCTGATAGCCCCCCGTCAACCATTCAGCGCCGTTCCGTTCCTTCCCCAACCCGCCGCTTGAACGCAGCCCGAGCCGCCCCCCCGCACCCCCTGGCTTCCGCCTACCCGCCTTTAGCCTTCATGGGCCGTTTCTTGCCCACGCTCCTTGCGTTAAGGCTTTAAGGACCTGGCGGCCGCCCCGGAACGGCCGCCGTCCTTTCGGGCGTTCCGGGGTCCGGGGTTTGGGCCCCGGACCCCGGGCCGCCCGATGCGGGCAACGTCCGGCCCTGCTGGACGAGGCCAGCGCGTTACTTGGCGGACGCCAGCTCCGCCCTCTTCTTCGCCATCTTCGAGCGGTAGATC
>JAIRZX010000223.1 GCA_031267005.1 Deltaproteobacteria bacterium | reverse complement strand
GACGGAGGCGACGCCGCAGCAAGGGCGGGAATGGATCAAATCAGTAAACAGGACTACGGCAAGGCCTCCGAAAGGCCCGTCCTGGTGTCGATCGCCATAGGCAGGAAGGAGAGGAACATCGTTGCCTGCCTCTTCGAGAAGGACGGTCGCGAGACGGCGGTCGAGTTCGATAAAAATGGCCAGCCGCCGCCTGTCTCCAGGTGAGCGCGGGATTGGCCCGCCCCGGACGTCGGCCTCCGCCGCGTTCTGGTTCGCGCGCCCCTGATAAAGTCCCGCCCGGGGTCCCCGCCTTCGGCGGCGCGTTCAGGATTCTGGCCGACTCGGCTTCCGGCGGGAACTGCGCATACCGGATCTCCGGGATACGGGGGGAGGTTGCCGGGACCGGCGGGCCCGACCGGACCCGTCCCGGCTGCGCCGCCAACGCCCCTCGTCCGGAATGGGCCGTGGCGGCTCTTGGACGTTTCGGAAATTCCTTAGAGCGGGCTTAAGCGGACGCCCGGCCTGGGGGCTGCTCGGCGAGACTTCCGGCGCGTGGCAGCCGGGCGCCGGGGCAGTTCGGACGGGCGCCGGGACGGTTCGGAAGGGCCGCAAACGTTATTTTCCCGGCAAACCTTCCTCGCGGAAAAGGCTCGCTTCCCCTTTCAATTCCCCTATCCCCCGCTCCTCCCACCCCATCACACTCCCCCCAGATCCGCCGCTCCCGTCGTCAGCCCGAAGTACGGCCAAGGGTCTGACGCCGCGTCGCCAGGCTGCCGACATGCCCCGCCTCCAGCCGTCCGGGGCCGAGCCGGGCAGCAAGCGGCAAGGGCCAAGGTCCCCCCTCCAGACGCCCAGGACCGCGCCGTAGCCCAAAGGCACCCCCGTCCTCGGCCTGCGGTTAAGGCAACGGTTTCCGCTTCCGTTCGGAAGCGCGCACAGGACAAGACCGTCACCCCTAGCCTCGCCGCCGCCGCGGACGGGCCCTGCCGCCCAGGCCCAGGCCCAGGCAAGGTATGTTGCCCCCCCAGAGCCCGTCGGCGGCCCCGGCGGGCGCGAGGCAGCCGGCCTCGGTGAAGGGGATGAGGAACCTGAAGGAGGGAGCTGCCGCCAGACGACGTCGTTGGAGACGAAGCCCCTGCCGCCTTCGGCCGCTTGTGCGGGGGCGGCGGGCCCCTCCCCCCGGTTGCCGGCGTCGCGGCAGACGGGCGGCGCCTTCCATGCGCCGTCCCGGCCCGCGATCCCGGCCATGCCGTCAGGCTCCGAGTTGTTCGCCAGCCCGTTTTCCAAGAACTGGCGGCCCTGGGATGATCGCGCCTCCAAAGCCCAGGCGCCGGTCTCGACTATTAAGCCCCACAGACCGCTCCGGTCCATGGCGGGTCCAGCCCGCAGGAGAACCGTGAGGCGGCATGCGCGAAGCACGGCTCTGACTTCCATTTCCCGTTGGAACCCTTGAAGCCCCGGAAGCCGCGCTGTCCGGAGGCCGGGGCAGGCCGTTGCCACCGAAGGCCAGGCTTCCGGGGAATACAGGGCGCGCCGCCGGAGTTCCCGTCGGGCCTTACACGGCCGGACCCGCCCACGCTGTCCTCCGCCTGCGCTAACCCTTTTGGAGTGAAGTCGAAAGCCAGGCGGAAGCGGGGCGCTATCGCCCGGCAACCGTCGCGGCCTATAAAGCCCCGCCTGCCGTCCGGGGCTTCGCCGCGGCCCGCCCGTAGCGGCCGAACCCGAAGGGCGCCCCGAAGCCCGGCTCCCGCCGTCCGGCCTTATGATTCCCCAGAGCCCCTCGGGGCCCGCGAGGACTCCTTCGAGGGCTGGGCCGCTGGCTTCAGGGGTTGCGCGTGAGCGTCCTCGACGGTTTCGGTCAAGGATGCGGGCGGGCCGGGGGCAACCGGGGCCTCCGGCGGTGCGGCGGATGCCTGCCGCGGCAGACAGGCAGGCATGCGGTGCTTTCACCTGGTTGAAAGGCTTTGGATATGTCGGAATATGCCAGGTTCCTGAAATGAGGTCATAACCAATATGTTAGGCGGACAGAATTAATCCAAGTCCTTCATGCTCTTTGTCGATATCGCGAAAACCCAGCCACCCCCATCGAAGCAGGACGCTCCATAAGGGAGGAGGGAGCCATAGCTCCCCCGACGGGGGGGGCGGTTCGCGCCTATCCGTTCACGGCCTCAGTCGGGGCCCGTCCCGCGTCAGGCTGGAATCGAGCGTCGGGCAAGCGAGAGAGCTGGGTTCGGGGGAACAACTCAAGGCGGTCTTGGGTTATGAGGGAGGCCGCACTAGACCGGCGGGGGAGGTGGTCTTCAACCCCGTGAACGGGTACCTTGCCAGCACTCTCTGGGTTCCCAATGTGGGCGTTACAGAGTCAAGGGTTTTCCGAGTGGAATCAAGCTTTACTATCGAGGCCGAATGAGGCAAAATCGATCCGTAAGCCTTCCCTCCCCCCGCCTGTCCCGCCCATAAGCCTTGCCTCCTCCGGACGCCCTTATCCCGTCCGCCGTCCCCACACCCCTCCCGGCCGAGAGGCCCGGCTTTGCGCGACCGGCCCGCGCGAAACCCGGCCCCTGACGCCCCGCTTGCCGGGCCCGTTCCGGATTCGCCTGTACGCGCGCATGCCTCCGGTGGCCCGCTGGACCCTACCTGAGCTTCCAGCGTTACCCCCCGTGCATCCTGGCATATCCCGGACTCCGCCGGTTCCCCGCACCGCGCTCGCCGCCCCCGAGGTCGAAGATGCCCTTCCCACCGGCCAAAGGCCTCCCGGAGAACCCAGTGGCGGCGGACCTTTTCCGGCAGCTGGAGGAGTCCTCGCGCACGGACGCGAACCCCTTCGTCAGAGGCGCGGGAGGCGAGCTGGTCTCCTCATTGGGCGCCCGCTTCCCGGAGGCGGCGTTGCTCTCTTCGGCAACCTTCCCCTTCGACGGGGAGGGTTGGGTCTCGGGGGAGGCTTTGAGGGCCGCGGCGGAGTGCGCCCTGAAGCGCGGGGCGGGCCTGATCGAGCTCCAGCCCCGCGGCAACCTCGCCTGGGTGCCGGGGCTCAAGCCCGACCACGGCGGTTCGCTCCCCGGCGCCCGGCCAGGGCCCGCCCGGCCCCACGTGTCGCTGTGCCCTTTCTGGGGCCCCTGCCTTGGCCGCGAGCAGCCCTCCCAGCAGACCTTCAGGGGGATCTACGCGGTCCTCGCCCGCGAAAGCAAGGACGGCTTCAGGACCGGGCTGGCCGGTTGCGCCCGGGACTGCCGGAGGGTCATAGAGCGTTCGGATCTGGCCTCCCTCCCGGAGAGTTCCGGAGGGGGGATCTCGGTTTGGGTAGGCGGAAGGCACAGGCCCTTCAGGCCGCCGGTGACGCCAGCGCCCTGGCGGCTCTTCCCGGCGGAGTACCCGGGGGATCTGGCGGACTTCATATTAAAGGTCCAGGACCTCCACGAGGACCGCGCACTGCGGGGGGAGACCTTTCCTGAGATGGCGTCGCGCATGGGGCTGGCCGAAGTCGAGGCGCTCCTGGGGATTGCGGCCCGGGCCGCCTCGCCCCCCCCGAAGGCCAAGGCCCCCCGCCCCGCCCAGGACGCAGGGACCTCGACGGCAGCCGCTGCGGCCGACCGGAGCCGGGGAACTCCGGCCGTCGCGGCAAGCCCGGCGGAAGTCCCTGTTTCCGAGGCGGATCCAAACGGCCTTCTCGCCGCTGAAGAGCCGTACCCCGCCGGGGAAGCCCCTTCCGCCGGAATCCGCGCCGAAGGGCGAACGGCGGCCGGGTCCGTTTCGGATAAGGGAGCCGTCGTGAACTCGCTAACCCCGGACGCAACCGAGCCGGGAACGGAAGGCGGCAGGGGTCCCGAAAGCTTTTCCGCCTGCGGGGACCGGGATGCCAGCGGCCCAGACGTCCCCGATCGCCGCCCTGAGCCCCCCGACTACGCTGGCGGCGGCTACGGCGCGGCTCGGAACGCGGGAACTTCAAAACCGCTGGACGACGGCGGTCCCCAACCCGCCCCGGATACGCGATCACACGGCGGAGAAGGCCGGCCGGAGCCCTGGCTTTCCGTCGAGGCCGAGGCCGACTTGTCCGCCGGAGACCTTCAAGGCGCGGGTGCCGTAGCCTCGACCGCCGAGGGGGCCGAGCCGGAACCGGCGACGGCTTGCTCCGGGGCCGACGGAGGCGCCGTCGGTGGCAACGCCTTCTCAGAAGTTGCGGGGGACTGGGACTCCGAAGCCTCGGCCGCCATAGAATCCGAGGCGGAACACGCGACGGCTTACTCCGGGGGCGACGGAGCCGCGGGAGAAGGCAACGCCTTTTCCGAGGCAACAGGGGACTGGGGCGCCGATGCCTCAGCCGCCATAGAAGCCGAGGCGGAACCGGCGACGGCCTTCTCCGGTGGCAACGACGATGGCAAAGCCTTCTCCGAAGCAACGGGTGAGGGCAACGCCTTCTCCGAAGCCGCCGGTGAAGCCAACGCCTTCTCCGAAGCAGTCGGGGACTGGGACGCCGAAGCCTCGGCCGCCATAGAAGCCGAGCCGGAACCGGCGACTGCTTGCTCCGGGGCCGACGGAGGCGCCGGTGGGGGCAACGCCTTCTCCGAAGCCGAAGGGGACCTGGACGCCGATGCCTCGACCGCCATACAAGCCGAGGCGGAGCATGCGACGGCTTACTCCGGGGCCTACGGAGCCGCCGGTGAGGGCAACTCCTTCTCCGAAGCAACAGGGGAATGGGACGCAGATGCCTCGGCCGCCATAGAAGCCGAAGCGGAACACGCAGCCGAAGTCCTGGAGGCCAGTGAGGCGGGAGAGTTCGGTGTTCCAGGCCAGTTTCAAGAGTCGTCCGAGGACCTGGAAGCTGAGGACGCTTTCATCGATACCGACTCCGGGGCCGGGCCGGTGCCAGGCGGGCTTGACGGGTTGGAACCAGGCGAGTTTGCCGGGTTGGAACCAGAAACCCTCTTCGGGCCGGAACCAGGTGCCTCAGCCGGTCCGGAGCCTCATGACTCCCCCGGAAGGGAAGGGGCCGAAGGCGGGTCAGCGGAAGAAGGCGACGGGCCACCGCCGGACGAGGATGGCCGGTGACGTTCGCCTTCCCGGCGTCAGGCGCAGTTCCTGGTTCTGGCTCCGCTCCCGGCCTCGGCGGCTTTGCCGGGACCGGCCTCCCCGGTTCGGCGGTTGAAGCGTACCCCCTTTTCAAAGAAGGCCAAGCTCCCCCCTGAACGCGCTGGCCGAATCGTCGGCGGGGCCGCTTCCGCCGCCCGGCATTCCAGAACCTCCCTCCCGCAAGGCCTAAGGTCCCTTCGTTCTCGGTTTTACTTCCGCCGCCCGGAAACTCAGGTGCCCGCCCCGGTGCGGGCCCCCCTTCCGGCACTTCCGGGACTCCCGTCCCATCCGATTCCCGTCAGCCCCGCAAAAGCGCCCCGGCTGCTTCCGGCGGGCCAGGCCCGAGGGCCAACCCCATGCCCAGCGACATCGACGACGCGCCCCCGCCGGGGGGTCCGGGCGTCCCAGACGGCCCCGACGACACCTTTGAGCTGGACCTCTCCGAGAAGGAGCTGGCCCTGGCCTCGGTGAGCATCACCCCGGGCGGCAGGAAGGCCAAGGACTCCACCCACGCCATGGAGGAGCCCGGGGCCCGCGCCCCCGCCGTGGGGGCTTCCATCGGCACCGCCTTGAGGGCCATCCCGCCCCCGCTTCTGGAACCCGTCCTCGCGGGCGCGGGAGAGCCGGCGGACGACGATCCCGCGGGCATCCTGCCCCCGCCCTGCCTCGCGAGGCTCGGCGCCAAGGGCGGGAACGTCAAAGTGGCCAAGGAGGGCCACCTGGCCTGGAGCCTGGCCCCGGGAGGCAAGTGGCCGGTCTACGTGAGGCGCAGGGCGGTTAGCAGCCCGTCCGGGGCCGTAGAACTCCTCGAGCTCGCCCGCGCGGCACGCCGCTGGGGCTCAGACCGGCTGTGCCTGTCCCCGCAGGGGGACCTGGACATGTTCTTCAACGACCGGGAATCCTTCGTCCAGGCCGGCGAGTCGTTGACCGGCGAGGCCGCCTCCGCCGCCGGACAGCGGGAGGGCGCCCCGGAAAGGCGGGGAGCCGGGGCGGCGGCCGCGTCGCCGAAAGCGGCCGAGGCCGTCCCGCCCGCGACCGGCGCCCAGACCGCCGCCCCGAAGCGCCGCCGCATGGGCGGGCCGGCGCTCCTGTCGCGCTGCAGGGGGCTCTTCTTCTGCCCTAACGCGGCCGTGGACACCATTGGCGCGTCCGAACTCCTGCTCGCGATGCTGCGGGAGGACGCCCCGGGGGCCAAAGCCCAGCTGTCCGTATCGGTGCACGGGTGCCAGGCGGGGTGCGGCTTCGACTGCGGTGTATACGAGTACACGGATCTGAGGATCATAGGGAAGAGGTCCAGGGCCCCGGTGCCGGACCAGGAACTCCTGGCGCTCTCGCCGAGGCTCAAGCGGCTTGCGGAGGACTGCCCGTCTGGAGCGCTAGCCTTTTCCGGGAACCCGGAAAAGGCTCTGGAGCTGGACGAGGGGCTTTGCGTCAAGTGCGGCGCCTGCGCGGCCCTGGACCCCTCTTTCCGGTGGCCCGCGCCTATGGGGTCCTACCTGACCCTCGAGCTCTCGGGTAGGCGCATAGCGCCTCCCAGGGCCTTCCTGCCGCCCAGGACACTGGTAGCGCGGGCTGACGACGCTGAAGGGCTTTTCCGGAAAATATCCGGGCTCGTTGCGCTATTCGTCAAGGGAGGGGAGAAAAACGAAATCCTGAGCGACTTCATGGACCGGACGGGCCTGGCCGGTTACTTCGACTGAACGGGAGGGTCCGGGGGAGGCGACGCGAAACTGCGCGGCGCTTCCGAACCTGCGGCAGGATCTGGCGCAAGGAGGACGACGGAGGCGCGCGCAGGACGGTGGAGGCGCACGTGATGGGGCGGGAGGACGGAGGAAGCGCTCCGGACCGCCTCAGAGCCATTTTCCGGAAAAGGCCGTTTCGATATTATTTGTTCGCGCTAAAGCGTGACCTTTATCCACCCGCGCGAAAGGCCGCCCTCCGGACCGGCGCCTCATTGCCGCTGCGCGGCCCGCTCTTTCCGGCGCTACTGCCGCTCCGCCTGCCTGCCTTGCAGGCGGTCGCGGAAGCCGCGCCCCGCTCTCCCCCCACGGTCAGCAACCGTTTTTCTGAAAGCCCGAAACATTAAAACTCAAGGACCAGAGACTTGAAAAACAAAACCTTTTCGCTTTCCCTTTCGCTCCCGCTTCTCGCCGCGGCCTTTTGCGCCCTGGGCCTTGCCGCTTACGCCCAGGGACCTGCCGGATGGCCGACCTTTTCCACCGTAAGGGAGGGGGAACTCAGCCAGTTTCCGGTTTTCACCGTAAGCTTCCCCCCCGGATTCAACAGGAAAGGCAACACGCGGACCAACTTCCAGGCCGTCGGAGCCAGGATCGACGTGGCGGACGGGAACGACCCTTCCAAGGGCTGGTACTTCCAGATGACCGTAACGATCGAAGCCATGAGCCAGGAAGAAGAAGAGATTTTCGAGAAATCGGGACCGGGGCCGATTTGGGAGGTTGTCCTGCGTAATACGCGGAGCACCTTCAACGGCTCGTTTTCCGGCCTCAGGACCTTCGACTTCAAAGGGTACCCTGCCGCCGACGCCGACGGCGCCATGATAGTCACCTTGCCTCCCGAAGCTGGCAGCAAGACGCATGCCGGGGTGCTGTTGACCAGAGACGTGATTAAAGCCCCCTTCATGTACTCGGCATTGTGTATGGCAACTGGAATGACGCCTGAAGAGACGCTTTTCGACGGATTCGCAATACGCGAAGTTAACGCTATAGCCGAGAACTGCGTTCCCTTTCTTGATTCCCTTGAGTTAGGGGAATAGGCCCAGGGCGATTGAAACGGCCGCCGATTGCGAGTTTTGGGAATTCCGCAGACACGCCGTTTCCCTGAAGGACACGGGAAGCTCAGCCAACCGGAAGTTATGACTGTCGGACCCTGGCTGCAAGTTTCCACAGGCCTCGCGGCCTCGCGGCCTACGGGCTTCAGGGCTTCGGGGCTTCGGGGCTTCGGGGC
>JAIRZX010000730.1 GCA_031267005.1 Deltaproteobacteria bacterium | reverse complement strand
AAAGCCAGGCATCTAGCCGGGCTTCATCACGTCCTAAACGCCCATTAACCGCCGCTGACAGAGGCGACTCGACGGTCTGTACGGACAGACTCGGCCAAGATACCGCGCGCGGCCCCGCTGGGGCCCCGCCGCCGACGGTCACGGGAGATACGCGGGAGGGAAGGCAAGGTGCCCTTGAAAAACCTTCCCCGACGCGCCCCCCTTACCCCGCCGACGGCAAAGCCCCGGCTGCTGCCGCGCCCGGCTCAACACGCCGCTTCCGCCCGTCCGGCCCGCCGCGCCGCCCGTCTGAAAGCCGGCCCCGCCTAACCGGGCTTCGGGAACCGCCTTCCATGGCAGGCGGTTTTCCTGACGCCCGGCGGGAAGGGCCGTGCCCGGCGCCCTCGCTACGGAAGGAGATACATGCCTCGGCGGAACCGTCCGGGATCTCCCGAGACGGCATTCCGCCCGGCGACGAACACTTAACCATTGCCCTAAACCCGCCTGAGTCCGTGTCCTCCTCTAACGGCACGGCCGGCATAACCACGCGCGGCCCGGTTCCGCGTCCCCGCCGGCTCCTTCCCAAGGGGGCCCTCAAGGACGCGGGGCCAGCGGCGCGAGCCCGACGACCGGCAAAGTCCGACACCAGGGGAGTTTTCGGAAAAAGAAGGGCCAAGGCAAGCAACTGACTTGATATGGCAAGATTTAGCCGCTAGCAGCTTGCGCCGCCCCGGTCCCTTCAGACATCCCGAACCCCCCGCGCGAAAGCGCAGTCGGTCCGATGCGGGGCAGTTTTGCCCCGCATCGGGATGGCCGGTCCGAACCCGGAGCCCTCCACTATAGGTGGCGGGCAATGGCGCCTCCCCGTCTTTGACCCGGCCCATGCGGCAAGAAGCCATTCTGGCTGGATTCATCGCTTCGGCCCGCACAGGCGCGGCTTCGACCCGCACAGGCCTGCGGAACGGAGGCTCCTGCGGAGCCTGGCGAAGGAGGGCGTCAATCGTCCCGCAGACACGCCCAAGGCTCCACGAAAGGCATTAAAACTATAATCGTTCATAATCAGCCAAAAAATTGATTTTCCCCTCTTTTTTGAATTTTCGGACGATTTCTTTAAGGCGTTAGACGCGCTTTCAATTTGATATTCGAAAGCGCGGGCTGGAACGCCCTCAGCCAGGCAGTTTTTTGATTCCGATCAATTTTTTTAGAATCCTGATGCCTGAGAGGACCCTGAGGCCAGCGAAGTCCCCGAGGCCTGACAGGAACCTGGAGCCCGCGATGACCCTGGAGCCCGAGAGTCCCATGAGGCCCGCGATGACTCTGGAGCCCGAGAGTCCCATGGGGCACGCGATGGCCCTGGGGCCCGAGAGTCCCACGGGGCACGCGATGGCCCTGGGGCCCGCGAACTCCCTTATGTCCGCGATGACCCTGATGTCCGGGCGGCCTTTGAGGAGCATCGAGTTCGAGGCCTTATCTTTTCCTCAGCTCTGCCACTGCGGAGCCGGCCGGCTTTCGCCGCTTATCCCAGGATTCAGAATCCCAGCCAGGCGCCTCTACGACTTTCAGCCGCAAAATGCGACGGCAGGAGGTCGGGGAGAGGGAGGCGCACTCGCCCGTATTCACCTTGCCCGCCCCTGGACGGCGGCCATCTTGCCGCCCTGAGCGCCCGGCCTTGCCGACGGCGCCCGCCCGCACGGAGTTCCGCCCTGTCGGCAGGAATGCCGCCCGTCCCTCACTAAGGGTTTTCCCGTAGAGGGTGAACCCGCTGGAGGTTCCGTCCAAACACGGCGTCCCGCCGAAACTTTCCGCCGAACCCGAACGCTTTACGCCGCCCCGGCCATACCGGACCAGGCGCCGCGAGTTGCGGGGCACCGGCAAATCCCGCCGCCGTCCTTCCGCCGGGCGGCGCCAGCCCTGACCTCGGCGGCCTGTCTCCCCCTCGGGGGCCCACTCCTTTCCCGAACGCGGAAAAGGCCTTCCATTCCTCTTGAAGCCATCGGCCGCCGCCTGAAGCTTCGCGCTGGACAGAGGCGCGTGCCGCCTCCGCCATTCGCGGAAGCCAGAGTGTTTTTTTCCATGGCCGGCCCCCGGTTTCAGCCTTCAGCAAATCCCCTTCGCCCCTACCGGAAAGCGTCTCGCCAGGGAGCAGCCGGCCAGAGCGTCAACCGCGGGAGGCTCCAGAATTTACTTGACTTTGGAAAAGAGGCATGATAATATTTATGTAATTCAAATTACATTCCAATTTAGGCCAGGTTCGCTAAGGATGCGAACCGGTTCTTTAGAGAGGTCAAAGCGACGGTCTCGCCCGTCCGCCTCAGTCCTCCGCCATCCGCGCCTTTTCAGTCCGCAACCGTCCGCCAGGGGATAATCCGGAGGCCCCTGTAAGCTCCCCCCAGAGGGAGGCAATCCATTCCATATCCCACGGCCTGGACCAAATATCTTGGCCGCTGCCAACAAAAAAGTTCCAGCTTCAGGTGAGCCCCAGATTCGGAGCCACCCTGGTGCAAGGCGACGCCACAAGTGTTGCCTATGCTTAGGCAGAGTATTATCTTCTCCAGACGGCGCAACTTCGCTCCCGATCCCGCGCGTCGACAGTTCCAGCTTGCTGAATCCACATCAGTTCCAGCTTATTGAGTCTACATCATGCGCCAAGAATATTCCGCACTCCATTTTTCGCATCCCCGGTTTTCCTCCCCACCTTTCCCGGTCGCCGGACCCTCTTTCCACCCGGCATCAAGCAACCCGGTCCTTTCCGTCCTCCCGCCCGTTTGCCGGCAAGCAACCTGCCGCCCCGCCAGGGGCGACTGCGCGCCGGACCCGCTAATCTTCCCCTCCCTGACCTAAAAAGCTGGTTTCGTCATTCGCCTGGCATTCCCGGTTCCCGGCAACGCCACGGCCGCGCCCTCCCTGTCCCCTGAAGCTGGCCAGGCGTCTTCCTTAAGCCGCCCCAGCCCCCCAGCGGATACCGAAACGCGGAGAGGCGGACGCCCCCCGCATGACGCTTATACCGCCCCCCCCAAGCCTGACGGCACGGCCCGGGATCCCCGATTCAGGGTATCCTCCGGCCTAACTGCCCACAAGCTAAGGGAAGCTCAGGAGAACTTCACGCGCCGGAAGACAGCTTCCGACGCTCTGCCGCCGCCGCGACGCAAGCCCCGACAGGCAGGAGAACACGGATGCCCACAGCCTTTTTAGCAATCGCCGCTTCGGCCCTCGCGACTTTCTCGGCGGCAGCCTCCCAGCCGGACCGGGCCGCGCTTTTCGCCCCCGTCCAGATAGCCCCAGTCAAGATGTCCCTGGTCCAGACCGAGGATGAGGCAGCTAACCCTGCCGACGGGTACGGAATCGCTGCCAACGGCTCTCTCCAGTCGCGCTACAGCTTCGATATAGGCCCGGCCCCCGGCTCAGGGGAAGGCCTTTCCGGTTCCGGCGGCATAGCTTCCTCCTCCGTGAGGGCCGAGTCCGTCTTAAACCCCGCCTCCGAGGGGACCATCGGGGAGGCTTCCCTCCCGGCGGCTGGGGCTTCCCTCCCGGCGGCTGGGGCTTCCCTCCCGGCGGCTGGGGCTTCCCTCCCGGCGGCTGGGGCTTCCCTCCCGGCGCCTGGGG
>JAIRZX010000209.1 GCA_031267005.1 Deltaproteobacteria bacterium | reverse complement strand
AATTTTTTGCAGCATAATTAGGTATAATTATGTATATTTATACCAACGCGTATTTTTGCAGCTGCACACTAGCTCAGGCCCGGTTATGGATCTCCTGAAAACCGGGGCTGGAACTCTGTCCTCCCCATGTCGTCTCTCTCGTCTCTCCTTCAGCTTGCTTACATGGTGGAATTCAAGTAAAATTATGATTATATCCTGGATGGGAAACCGTCCCATGGTCGACCGGATCCAGGACGGGCAGAACGCCAAAGGAGGTACGCATGACAAACGCGGACTGTCCGCATATCCCGAAAATTGGCATCAACATAGCCGACTATTCTCGACTGAGAAACGAGGGCTACGTTTACGTAGACAAAACAAAATTCGTCAGCGAAATTCTTGACGGCGACCATCCACGCCTTTTTCTTTCCCGCCCCAGACGGTTCGGCAAGACGCTTCTGATCGATACCCTGGAGCAAGCCGCAACCGGAAGGAAAGAGCTTTTTTCCGGACTCGCGATAGACAAGTTGCGCGGGGACGCCGAGTGGCCACGTTCGCACGTGCTGAGGATCAGCATGAACGCTTTCGGGGACGACCCGTCTTCGCTGGACCTAAACCTTGCCACATCCCTTCGCGGCTTCGCAAAATTCAGGGGATTCGCTATCGAGGAAAGGAACTCGGCTGCCAGCCTCACCCAAACAATTGAAACACTTTACTGGAATTATGCTGATATCCCGATACTTACCCCAGGTATCGGAACTGAAGACGGGCTGGCCGCGAACCGGAGAAAGATAATAATTCTGATCGACGAATACGACGCGCCCATAGTGAACAGTTTGACTGAACCTGCCAGTCTTGAAGTTGCCAAAAAGACACTCCACGGGTTCTACAACGCGTTGAAATCATGCGAAAACATGATAGATCGTGTTTTCATAACCGGAATTACCAAATTCGCCCAATTGTCAGTGTTTTCGGCAATGAATAATCTTAGGGATATCTCTTTTCAATCAAATTTTGCGACAATATGCGGATTCACTCGCGATGAAATCACCAAATACTATTCTCCGCATCTTGATGCAACTTTGGCCGAATTCCAAGGCGCGGAAAAATTTGGCCCGAACTTCACCCGCGACCTGCTCATGGAACGGATCACCGATTATTACGACGGGTACAGCTGGAACGGAGAGGACCGCGTGCTCAATCCTTTATCGTTACAAAATTTTCTTGTCGATCAAGTTTTCGATAATTATTGGTTTCGTTCCGGGTCAATGAATTTCCTGAATCAAATGAATGTTAGAGATGATATTTTCTCCAACGTTTTCAAAGAGGAGGAAGATTTCAATGGTAGCGTTGATATCCAGGACGCTGGCAACGCCGATCCCGTCGCGCTGATGCTACAGGCAGGCTACCTTACCGTGCGCAAGCGACAGGAGTCAGACCAATCATCCGAGCTTTATCTTGCTGTGCCGAACAAAGAAGTCAGCATGTCTGTCGTTCGAAATTTCGTTGAAACCCGCGTTATCCCTTCCATATCCCTAGAAGACGACAATTTCACACCCGAGCTATGCAGAGAATTCTGTTCCGTTTTCTGCCAAGGGCAATTAAACCGAGCCGAAGTGCTTCTGCAGTCTTTCCTGAGCGCGATACCGGCCACTTTGCACCTTGAAATGGAATCGTTTTACCACGTCTTTCTGTTTTCCATATTCAGGATGTCCAATTTCAAAACTTTGCCTGAGCGTAAAATTGTTAAAGGAATTGCCGATCTTGTTATCAGGACTCCTGAACTCGGATACATTGTTACGGAAATAAAATACACGAAATCGGACAACACGCCAACCTATAGGCCAGTCGTCTCCGATTCCCCGCCGGGGACCGTAATATCCAGCAACGACAACAGAAAACTCGATTCCTGCATCAAAGCCGCTTTCAAGCAGATCATAAAAAAAGAATACCTCCTGCCTTACGTCGGCAATCCAAAACCGGTTTATGCAGTAGCTGTAGCCGTTTGCGGCAGAAACCACGTAAGGATCAGAAGCTTGTCCGCCGAAGAGCTCCTTCAGAGGTCTCACGAATTTCTCAGATTTGAGGTTGATCAAGAAGACCAGCATACTTGCCCCTGAGCGGAGGAACGGTTGCGTACTGCACGGCACCGGGGTTCCGTCACGCCCCTGACCGGTATCTGCAAACCCAACGAAACCTCCAGCCAGTTCATCGCGACGGATTTCAGCCCGGGGATGGCGACACCCATGACGCGCCAGAGGAAGAATTTGTTCGAGTTTTCGGATTTCTCAGACAGGTTGTTCATTCCAATGATTTTGTAAAATTTCAAAAAAATTATGATTCAGATATCCCAATAAAATTTAACCATTTGTTTGAAAATAATTTAGATATTGACTAAATTATTTTGAAAAGCCAAAATAAAATTTTCTGATGGGTATTCCATAGGCGAAGTGAATTTACATCAAGTGTTATTGCCGGGTTGGTTTGACCAATTTTTGCTGGGTTGGTTTGTCCACATTCTGCTGGCAACTTGTCAAAAATAAGAATGTTGGCCTCAACTGATTCAATGATGGACTATGGTTGATGTCAGTGCAAAAAAATAAGGTCGGGTTTAACATCGCGGCGACAAACCCCCTCTTCTTATTGCCATTTCAATTAAATATTAGAATAATATCCAAGTTATGGCCTTACTATATAAGGATTAATTGTCACGCTTTTCTAATATTTAACTAAAATAACAATAATAAGCGTTGCCCAAAGCGTTTGATTTTGAGCCGTAGCTCGGATATTTAACCAGTTTTGGCCATCAAAGACCAATTTTGGCGAATAATTGCCATGCCGCACTCAACCCGAGTCCAGAATGACTTTTTTACAGTGACATCAACTTTTTTGAAAGCAGAAACACCGTTATTCAAAAAAAACGAATTGCAGGCGGAGTTGCCCCCCTGTCACGAACCTTCGCCCTGGAAACGGCTCTTCCACGCCATGAGGCAATGCGTAGGGAGGGGTTAGCGGCGGACTGACCGGTTCCGGTACCGGGCCCTCGTCACGCGAGCCTGAGAGCCAGAAGGAATCCCCAGCGGTAAGGCTTCCCCACCACCAACTCCTCCCTGCCGCCTGTACGCCGGTCCTGTATGCGCTCGCACGCGAAGCCCAAGGAACCCAAAAAACACTCCATTTCGGAGTACGAGTAGCGGTTCCAGTAGCCTTTCAGGTGGTTCCAGCCGCTGTCGAGGTAGCCGTCGATATCCCAGCTTATGACCGTCTCGGGCCAGAAATTGTCGCGGATCAGGATGGCCTTCGCCCCGCATCCCGCCGCCCTGTCGACGGGCCTGCGGTAGTCGGGGCAGAAGCTCAGTACGTTCATGAAAAGGGCCGCGTCGGCCCTGACGCCCTTGAGATCGTCCATGGAGGCCAGGCGGAGCATTCCGGGGTCCAAAGAAAGCCCAGCGAAGGCATCCTTGCCCGCGTTGACCGCCGCCGGGCTGGAATCCAGGCCAGCATAGTCGAGCTCGATCCCCCTTCTCCTCAACGAGTGCAGGAAATGGCCTGCCCCGCAACCCAAGTCAAGGAGCCGGGAGCCGGGAGCCAGCCCCAAGGACCCCAGGATCTCCGCCGCCTGGGCCGCGCAGTCCATCTCGGGCTCCTGATCCAGGGCCCGGCGCTTTAAAAGCCTTCGGAGGCCTTCGGAGTGTTCCCAAATGCTCAGCTCCGGGTCGGGGATCACTTGGCGTCGACTCCTTCGCCCTTGGCGGAGGGAGCGGAAACGCCAAAGGAGGGCTCTGGGGGGGCGGAGGGGAGGGCGGGAGCAGAAACGCCGGGAGGTTCTGAGGGTTCGGATGATCCGGAAGGTTCTGAGGGTCCGGAAGGTCCGGAAGGTTCTGAGGCTCCGGAAGCTCCGGAGGGTTCGGAAGGTCCGGAGGAATCTTGCCCGAGGGTCGGCGCGGAGGGCTCGTCCCAGCCGCCTGAGCCGCTGAGGGCGGGATCCGGAACGGTCGTCGGGGGCGTGACCGCCTCGGACGCTTCCGGAATTTCCGGCGCTTCGGGCGTCCGGGGCGACGGGGAAACCTCTGGGATCGGCGCCGTCGCCGTCAGGACAGGCTCGGGCGAGGGATCTTGTGCCGTTGCCGAAGGAACCTCGCCATCCGGGGCTTCGCGGGGGGATGGTTCTAAGTTCGGGGAACCACCTGCCGGCTCAGTGGCCTCAGCCGCGGAAGCGGGGGGGGGCGCCGACGCGGAGGCCGGAGCCGCCCCCGACGGCGGGGAGGCCGCAACGCTCCCCGGCGGCGGCGACGGGTTTTCTGACAGGGGAGCCCCGACGGCCTGAGAGTCCGCCGCCTGGCTCCCAGGCCCCTGGCTACCTCCGTCAAGGGTGGGCCCGGCTACGGGGGTGCCTGTGGACCCGGACGACCCTGGCTCGGCGAACGGAGGGGCTTCCTGGGGCTCGGAGGGCTCGGAGGGCTCGGAGGGCTCGGAGGCTCCTGAGGCGTCGTGAGACGCGGGGGCGTCGACCGGGGTGGACGCGGGCGGGTCCAGCTCCGCGTCCGTGAGCGGCGGGGGACCGGGAAGGGCTCCTACGCCTTGCTTGAGCGCGTTGCGTAGCGATGAGATGATGTTTTCGCGGCGGACGGCTACCGTGGCGTCCAGCCTACCGCCGTCGGACTCCATTACAAGATCGCCGGGGCCGAGGGAGGGCTCGGGCTGGAAGGAAATGCTTATGAGCCCCGGCATGCTGCCGCGCAGGCGCTTTAACGCCTCCTCCAATTCTCCCAGATCCTCGGGGCGGACCTTGAAAGTGGCCGAGTTGGAGTGCTGGAGGTATCCCACGGCGGCCTCGAAGGCCCCGGCGGCCAGCCCCCTCCCGTCCTCCAGCCTGACGTTCAGGACGGCCTCGGCCGCGTCCACGGCCAACTCCACCATCTGCGGGGCGTTCTCGCGCCAGAGATCCTGGTAGACCGTCTGCAGGCGGTCGAGGATTGCGGGCAGGGGTTTCAGCTTCGCGTCGGTCTCCGCGTAGGCCCTGCGCTCGCCCTCCGCCTCGCCCTTGGCGATTCCGGCGGCGCGTCCCTCCTCCTCGGCCTTGCGCCTGAGCTCCGCGAGGTTCGAGTCCCTTTCAGCCAGCCAGTCTGCCTTCTCCTTCTCCAGTGCGGCTTTGAGCTCAGCGAGCTCGCCCTCGCGCTTGGCGTTCTCGGCGCGGCCTGACTCCACCTGTTCGGAGACGGCGCGGTTCTCTTCCTTGATGGCTTCCAGCCGCTCCTTTACGGCCGCCAGCTCCCCCTCCTTGGCGGCGGCCTCCTTCAAAATCCCGGAGGCCTTGACGGAGGCCTCGGCCACTATCTCCTCGGCGTCCTTTAAGGCGCGCGACTTCAGCTCCTCCCTGAGCCCCCCGGCCTCGGCCTCGACCCCTTCCAGAATGGACTTCGCCTTTCCGTCGGCGTCCCCCACTATCTCCTTGGCCCTCTTCTCGGCGCGGTCGATGGTGTGGATGATGGCCGAGTCCCGCGCGTCCAGGTCCTCGAAGGGGAAGCTCTTCGCCCGGGCGTCCGGGAGGAGCGACTCGTAGGGGCGGCCCTCCAGCTTGCCAGGATCGAAGGGGTTGAAAAGGTAGTCAAGCGAGGGGGTATCGGAGGCGAGCTCGGAGAGCGGCCTGCTGTCCCCCTCCCGGTACTCGACGAAGGCCGGGGGCCGGGGCTTCCCGTCGTAAGCGCCCTTCTGGCCTTTAGCGAAGTCCGGCCCCTTGTAGTCCTCGACCGCGGGAACGCTTGGGTCTCTGTCGGAGCTAGACAAACTGGTCGCCTCCGTCGCCCTTCCCTATCACTATCTTCCCTTCGGCCTCGAGCTTCTTGGCGGCCCGGAGAATTGCCTGCTGGGCCTTCTCCACGTCCGCTAGCCTGGTGGGCCCCATGGCCTCCAGATCCTCGCGGATCATGTCGGCGGCGCGCTCCGAAAGGTTCGCGAAAATCTTTTCCTGCATGCCCGGGGAGGCGGCCTTCAGGGATAGCGTCAGCTCGTCGTTGTTGACCTCCTTCAAGATCGTCCGGATGCTCCGGTCGTCCACGTTTATGAGATCCTCGAAGACGAACATGAGCTTCCGGACCTCGTTGGCCAGATCCTGCCTGTCCTCCTCCAGCTTCGTCAATATCGCGTTCTCGGTGGTCTGGTCCACCTGGTTCAGTATCTCGGCCACGGTGCCCGAGCCGCCGGCGGGCCGCCCGCCAACCGGCCCCTGGGCCTTTATCTCCTCGCGGAGCACCTGCTCGACCTCGTCCAGGATGCTCATGGGCACCGACTCCAGATCGGCTATGCGCAGCATCACGTCCTGCTGGAGCGGCTCCGGGAACTCGGAGATTATCTGCGCTGCCTTGCCGGAATCTATGTGGGCCAAAACCAGGGCTATCGTCTGCGGGTGCTCGTTCCTGATGAAGTTCCCGAGCGCCTTGGCGTCTATGTTCTTGATGTTCGAGAAGGGTACCGGCGAGTTCACGTCCTGGATCAGGCCGTCCGCCCTGTCCCCGTCCAGGGCCTTGCCTATGGTGTTCTTGAAGAAGTCGTCGCCCTTGATCCTTATGTCCCCCGGCTCCTGCATGGCGAGCGAGAACTCCCACAGGACGTCCTGGATCTGGGAGGGCGTGACGTTCTGGATGCCGGTCATGGACTTCCCGAGATCCTTAATCGCTATGTCGTCCAGCTCCTTGAACACGTCTGCGGTGAATTCCTCCCCCATGGTGAGGAGGAAGATGGCGGCCTTGTCCGGGCCCTTCAGTTCCGGGGCCTGGGCCGGCAGATTGTCCTCGCGGGGCATCCTTGTCCTCCTCGTCGCCGCCCTGAAGGCTTTCGGTCAGTCTTTCCGGTTGCGGGCCGGGGCCCTAGGCCCGAGGGGCGCCTTCCCCGTTTCCCCGAGGGCCTGGGGCCCCGGGTCCGCGGCGGGGCGGCGGGCGCCGCCAGCGGGGCCCCTCCGGGGCTCCCGGCTACTTCTCTTCCCTGGCCTCCGGGGCCTTCTCCTCGATCCAGCGCCGGAGGAGGCCGACCGTGCGGTCCATGTTCTCGCGGGCGAGGGGCAGGATGTTGTCCCGGGAGAGCCTCCCGTACTCGAGCCGCTGCGGCGAGCCGTCCGGCTCTTCCGGCTCCTCGTCCCCGTAGTCCGGCGCCTCCTCGTCGGGCTCGTACTCGCCCTCCTCGTCGTCCAGCGATTCGGCGGCCATGGCGGCGGTCTCCCCCAGGGAGGCGGAGGCGCCGAGCTCCTCGCGGGGCGGGAGGGGCAACGGGAGCGACTCGCCGCCGCCCCCCCCGGAGAGCGGGTAGTCGGGGAGCACGGCCTGCTCGGCCCCGCTTCCCACTGGCTCCACTTCCTTCTTGAGCCAGTTGAGTATGGGCCTTACCACGAAGACGAAGAAGAGTATTATGAGGAGGAGGTTCACGAGCGGCCTTCCGAACTCGCGGAGGAGATCCAGGAAGAACACGGCCCATACGGAGACGGCCTCCTCGCGGTAGAATTCAAGGCAGGTCACGGACACTGTGTCACCCCTCCTATCGTCGAACCCCCCGGTGTTCTTCACCGCCTCGGTCAGCTGGGCCAGCATCTCGGGGGGCACGGGGGCGAAGACCCGCTCCCCGGCCTCGTTCACGGTGAAGGTGCCGTCCACCAGGACGGCCACGGAGACCTTTTTCAGATCCCCCGAGGCCGAGACGGTCTTCCTCTTGATGTTGGTGACCTCGTAGTTGGTGGTCTCCTCGGTCCGCGAGCTCACCACCTGGTTGCCCTGGTCCCCGGAGTTCTGCCGGTTGGCCGTGCCCAGCTCGTAGGTGGCGTTGGGGATGCCGGCGTTGGCCCGGCCCGGGCCCGTCTCCCGCTCCTGGATTCGCTGCTCGCTCCTGACGGCCGTCTGCTCGGGGTCGTAGATGTCCTCGGAGGTCACCACCTCCTTCAAATCGAGCTCCACGTTGACCTGGGTGGTGGCCTTGTAGGGCCCCAGCACCCTCTCCAGCATCGCGTTTATCCGCCCCTGCAGGTCGCGCTCGAAGGCCCTCTTCTGCTTCAGCTGCTCGTCGTTCAAAAGTCCCGGCTTGTTGGAATCCTTGCTCCACAGGAGCCCCCCCTCGGTGTCTATGACGGAGACGTTCTCGGCCGTCAGCCCGTCGACCGCGGAGGTGATGAGATGCACGATGCCCATGAGCTTCGGCTTCTCGAGCTCGGCCCCGCGGGAGAGGGTCAGCACCACGGAGGCCGTGGGTTCCTTCTGGTCCTCGACGAAGAGGGTTTCCCTCGGCACCGTGAGGTGGATCCTAGCGTCCTGGACCTCGGGGAAACGCATGATGGTGCGTTCGAGCTCCCCCGTGACCGCCCTCTGGAGCCTTATCTTCTGCTCCATGTCGGTGACGCCCAGCCTCGACTCGTCGAAAATCTCGAAACCCACGCCGCTTTTGGAGGGGAGCCCCTTCACTGCCAAATCGAGCCTGGCGTCCTGGACCCGGTCCGCGGGAAGCTCGATGGCCGCCCCGCCCTGGGCCAGTCGGTAGGGGACGCCGTCCTTCTTGAGCTCCGCCGCTATCGTCCCCGCGTCCTCCGGCGAGAGATCCGAGTACAGAACTCCGTACTCGGTGCGGTTGTTCGACACGAGGAAATAGACGAAGACCGCCGTGGCCACCAGGAGCAGCGCCCCGCCTATTATGAGCTTGGACGGGCTTGTGGAGGCGATGCGTTCCCTGCCGCGGGAGATCTGGTCGCTTATGCTGAAGGCCATGCGTCTTCCTCGGGGGCGCGTTACGCGCCGGGGCACGGTCCCCGGGCGCTCTCGCCCTGACGGATAGCCTGTTAGCAAGTTCAAGGCCATGTTTCCGGGCTTTGCGGCGCGCCCGGGGCCGGGCTGGAGGCGGACCCCGAGTGCCCCGCGAGAATCATCTTATGCAAATCATGAGCTTCCGGCAAGGGACCGCGGGCGGCGCACGGGCTCGGGCCGGAGTTGCAACCGGGTCGGGGCAAGGCTTTCCGGGCGTACTCCGAAATGCGCCCGCGCGCGGAGCCGTTTGCCCCAAGCCAAGGGCTGCGTCAAAATCAGCGGATAGCCGTGAGTCCGAATGGGCCCGAAACGCAAATCTGGAGGATGTCGGCCCGCCCCCCTTGCCGGAGCGTCCCGCCGCGGCTGTCTCCGAAAAGGCGTTTTCCGCCGAACGCGGAGAACGCGGCTTTGGCGACTCAAAGCCGCTCCGCGAAGGGGGGCCTGTCCGGAACTAAGGCATACGCCGGGGGGACTCTCGAGCCGTCCGGGGACGGAAATGCGGGAGTGCCCGGTTTCAGGTTCGCCGCGGGGCGCAGGGGCGGATCAAGTCGTTCCCCTGCGGCGGCGCGTCATCCGGCTCCGCCGTCGCCGCCGTCACAGCCGCCGTCCGCTACAGTTATTTCGTTTGCGTTGAACGGCTAGCCCCGAGCGGCGCGGGCGCCGCCCCCCCGCTTCCCCGCGGCCGGGTTTGGCGGGGAAGGACGTCTCGGGCCGCGCTCTTGCGGCAACCTCCCGAAAATTCGCGCCGCCCCGAACGCGTCCAGATCGGATGCCCGGACATCTCCGTGCCCCCTTTGCCGTTCTCGGGAAAACGCGCTCGGCTCCCACGTCCGGGATACCATCGCGGGGCCGAAGGCTGTCCAAATGCCGCACGCGCCTATAATAAATTTGGGTTAATTGCCGTCATTCATTTTAAGGCCGGAAAATTCTGACATTGACCGCTAGAATGTTCATGGAATTCCCGCGCCAGACAGCGCGGGCTTACACTGACGCGTCCGGACGGCGGGGCCGCGATTCGTTCAGCTCGCCTTGCCGCAGCATGATGGGGGGGGGCCGCAGCAAGATGCGGGGGGCGAGCCGGTCGTTTAGTCCCTGCCGTGGCAGTGCTTGTACTTCTTCCCGGATCCGCATGGGCACGGCTCGTTGCGGCCCACCTTGGCTACGGGCGCGTTCGTCAAGCCGCGCTGGGCCTGGGCGGAGGCGGAGCTGAAGGACAGGTTCTGGAGCTCCCGCCGCGGGAAAGGAGGCCGCTGCGGTCCCTCGACGCGGACGCGGAGCGAGAAAATCACCCTCAACGTCTCCACGCGGACGCGGTCTATGAGCTCGCTGAACATTTCGAACCCCTCGCGCTGGTACTCGCGGAGGGGGTCCTTCTGGGCGTAGCCGCGCAGGCTCACGCCTGACTTCAGGTGATCCATGGAAAGGAGGTGGTCCTTCCACTGCTGGTCCACCACGCGGAGCATGTAATGGCGCACGACGTCGTGGCGGTCGAGCTCCGGAATGGTTTCCAGGTGCGCCTTCATCGCCTTTTCGCCGTTCTCATAGAAATAGTCGAAGCGGGACTCGCCCTCCAGGTTTTCCAGCGTTTCCCGTTCCGCCGCGAAGCCGAACAGCTTGCGGCACTCCAGATCCAGGACCTCCCAGTTCGGGCCCTCTTCCCCCGCGTTGTCCAAGTGCCTCATCGTGAAGGACTGGCTCTCCTCGTCCACGAGGGTGAGGAGATCCTCCACGTAGTCCTCGCCGAAAAGGATGCGCCTGCGCTTCTGGTAGATGATGATGCGCTGGCGGTTCATCACGTCGTCGTATTCCAGCAGGTGCTTCCTCATGTCGAAGTTGCGGCTCTCGACATGCTTCTGGGAGTTCTCGATGCTCCGTGATATGAGCGGCGCGGAGATGGGCACCCCGTCGGCCATGCCCAGCGTCCTCATGATGCCTTTGATCCTGTCGCCGCCGAAGATGCGCATGAGGTCGTCTTCTAAGGACAGGTAGAACGTCGACTCCCCCGGATCCCCCTGGCGGCCGCTTCGGCCCCGGAGCTGGTTGTCGATGCGCCTGGACTCGTGGCGCTCCGTCCCCAGGATGAAGAGCCCCCCGTTCTCCGGGACGCCGGGGCCCAGCACGATGTCAGTTCCGCGTCCGGCCATGTTGGTGGAGATGGTTACCTGGCCAGGCTGGCCGGCCCTGGCCACTATCTGCGCCTCCCGCTCGTGGTGCTTGGCGTTCAGTACCTCGTGCGGCACGCCTTCCATCTTCAACATCTTGGAGACCTTCTCGGAGTTGTTTATCGAGATGGTCCCCACCAGGACGGGCTGGCCCTTTTCGTGGAGCTCGGCTATGTGCTCGACCACGGCCTTGTACTTCTCGTCCTGGGTCCGGTAGATGACGTCGGGGTGGTCGCCCCTTATCATCCGGCGGTGGGTGGGCATGACCACCACGTCCAGGCTGTAGATCTTGGAGAACTCGGCGGCCTCGGTGTCGGCGGTGCCGGTCATGCCCGCGAGCTTGTCGTACATGCGGAAGTAGTTCTGGTAGGTGATCGAGGCGAGGGTCTGGTTCTCGTTTTCGATCTTCACCCCCTCCTTGGCCTCCAAGGCCTGGTGGAGGCCGTCCGAGAAGCGGCGCCCCTCCATGGGCCTGCCGGTGAACTCGTCCACGATGACCACCTTGCCGTTCTCCACCATGTACTCGGAGTCCCGGTGGAAGAGGGTGTGGGCCTTCAGCGCCTGGTTCACGTGGTGGAGGACGTCTATGTTGACCTGGTCGTAGAGGTTTCCGACCTTGAGGATCTTCTCCACCTTGGCCACGCCCGGCTCGGTGAGGATCGAGGTCCTGGCCTTCTCGTCCACGGTGTAGTCGCGCTCCTTGGCCAGCCTGGGTATGACGGAGTTCACGTCGGCGTACAGCGAGGTCGACTCCTCGGCGGCCCCGGATATGATGAGGGGGGTCCTCGCCTCGTCTATGAGGATCGAGTCCACCTCGTCCACGATGGCGAAGTTGAAGCCGCGCTGCACGAACCTCTCCGAGGCGAACTTCATGTTGTCGCGCAGGTAGTCGAAGCCCAGTTCGTGGTTGGTTCCGTAGGTTATGTCGCACAGGTAGGACTGGCGGCGCTCGTCGTCGTTCAAGGCATGGACGATGACGCCGGCCGAACACCCCAGGAACCGGTAGATCTGCCCCATCCACTCGCTGTCGCGGGAGGCCAGGTAGTCGTTTACGGTCACCACGTGGACGCCCTTCCCTGACAGGGCGTTCAGGTAGACAGGCAGGGTCGCGGCCAGGGTCTTGCCCTCGCCGGTCTTCATCTCGGCGATTTTCCCGTCGTGGAGCACCAGCCCGCCCATAACCTGGACGTCGAAGTGGCGCTGCCCCAACACCCTGGACGCCGCCTCCCGGCACAGGGCGAAGGCCTCGAACAGGAGGGAGTCCAGCTTCTCCCCGTTGGCTATCCGCTCCTTGAACTCGGCGGTCTTGGAACTGAACGCGGAGTCCGGGAGCTTCCTGGTCCCGGGCTCGAGCTCGTTTACGCGGTCCACCCTTTCGGCGAGGCGGGAAACCTCCCTGTCGTTGGCGCTGCCGAAGAAGGCCTTCAGGATGTTGGGCATGTCACTCCCGCTCGCGTGAGCCCCGCCCCGGGCAAAAGCGACACCGGAAGCGGGGGCCGCGGGACCGGAGAGCCCGCGGGCTTGCGTAGCAGTCACGGGAGCGGAAAGGGCGCCTGACGCCCTCCCGGCTCCCCCTTCGGGGACCCCGAAGGCCCCCTCCAATCCTCCGCGGCCCGCCGGGGGCCCGTCGAAGGGCTTATCCGCGGCCGCCGGCGGGCGGCAGGCCCGGAAAAGGCCCC
>JAIRZX010000580.1 GCA_031267005.1 Deltaproteobacteria bacterium | reverse complement strand
TCGGCCGTCACGACCGCCCTGTCTGCATCGGGCTTCCCGGCCGCGTCGTTCACCTTCTGCGGGTTCGCGCCCGCCAGGTCCGCCGCCAGGAAGGCCTGGATAGCGGGTTTCCGCCGCCTCGCGCACCCCCTGGTCTTCTTCGAGGCCCCTCACAGGCTCGCGGAATCCCTGGCCGACTTCCTGGAGGTCCTGGGGCCCCGGCGGGCGCTCGCCGCCAGGGAGATGACCAAGCTCCACGAGGAGTACGTCTTCGGGGATCTGGCGGCGCTAGCGGCGGACGTGTCCGCCAATCCCCGCAAGGGCGAGGTGACCCTGGTCGTGGAGGGCGCCCCCCGCGGCCAAGGTGCCGCCGCAAGGACGGAGGGCTTTTTCGTGGAGCTGGGCGGCCTGGAGGAAGAGGGCTGCCCCGGCCTGGCTGCCGACGCCGCTCCTGGCGGGGATCCCGGCGCCGCGCCAGGCCGGTGCCCCGAAGGCCAGCCCGACGGGGATCCCGGCGCCGCGCCGGGCTCCGGTCTCGAAAGCCAGCCCTGGGGTCCCGAGGGCTTGATCGAAGCGGAGCCCTGCTCCGTGGACGGGGGGGAGTCTTCAGGCGCCGAGGGCGGCGGCCGGGGATCGCCTCCGGACGCCGAGCCCCCCGAGGAGGGCGGGGACAGGGGTCCGTTGTGCTCCCCGCGCTCGGTCGCCGCCCTGAAGACCCTTTTCGAGGCGGCCCGCGCCGACGACCGCAGGCTCTCGGAGTCTGCCAGGGAGCTCGCGGGGCTGACGGGCATCCCCAAGAAGGCCCTTTACGCCCTGCTGTCCCACTTCCGGTCGCCTGAGGGCTGAGCCGCTTCTGAAGCGAGGGCGTCTGCCCTCCGCCTCCTGTCCCCGCGCCGCCACCCGCCTCGGCGAGCCTCCGGTGGCCTTCCGCGTCCGCCGTACCCTCCGCCCGTCCTGCGGTCTCCCGGTCCCGTCCGGCTTTCGTGGCGGGGTCCCGCAAGCCCGGCCGTCTTTAATAATCAAGCTCCACGTGCTATATTGCGTCCATGCAAGCCCGGGGCGGCGGCGGCCAGGCGCCCGCCTGTGTGGGAAAAAGGAGTGCGCCGTATGCCGCTTGCCAAGATCGACGAGGCCATCCAGGAGATCCGGAAGGGCCGCATGGTGATCCTCGTGGACGACGAGGACCGGGAGAACGAGGGCGACCTAACCATGGCAGCCCAGTTCGTGACGCCGGAAGCCATAAACTTCATGGCCTCCCAGGCGAGGGGCCTCATATGCCTGCCGCTCTCGCCGGAGAGGGTAGACCAGCTGGGCCTCCAGCAGATGGCCTCCCGCAACCTCTCCCCCTTCCAGACCGCCTTCACGGTCTCGATAGAGGCCAGCGCGGGGGTCACCACCGGAATATCAGCGGCCGACCGGGCCGCCACGGTGCTGGCGGCGGTGGCTGATGGCGCCGGCCCCTCGGACATCGTGACCCCGGGGCACATCTTCCCCCTGAGGGCCAGGGAGGGCGGCGTGCTCGTGCGCACCGGGCAGACCGAGGGCGCGGTGGATTTGGCGCGGCTCGCTGGGCTCACGCCGGCCGGGGTAATCTGCGAGATCATGAACGACGACGGGACCATGTCCAGGTTGCCCGATCTGGAGGCCTTCGCCGAGAAGCACGGGCTGCTCATCGTGTCGGTGGCGGCGCTGGTGGCCTGGCGCCTGGCCCACGAGATGCTCGTGGAGCAGCAGGCCCGGTCGGTGCTCCCCACGCCCCACGGCGTGTTCGACCTGTACGCCTACACCTCCAAGGTGGACTCTTCCGAGTACCTGGCCCTGGCCATGGGGGATCTCTCGACCGACGAGCCGGTGCTGACCAGGGTGCATTCCCAGTGCCTAACGGGGGACGCCCTGGGCTCGCTCCGCTGCGACTGCGGGGAACAGCTGAAAGAGGCCATGCGGCAGATAGCGGCCAAGGGCCGCGGGGTGCTCCTCTACGTGCCCCAGGAGGGGCGGGGCATCGGCCTCGTCAACAAGATCAAGGCCTACGCCCTCCAGGACCGCGGCGCCGACACCGTCGAGGCCAACCGGGCGCTGGGCTTCAAGGACGATCTGAGGGACTACGGCCTGGGGGCCCAGGTGCTCAGGGACCTGGGCGTCAAGAGCATGCGGCTCATGACCAACAACCCCGCGAAGATGGTGGCCCTGGAGGGCTACGGGCTCTCAGTCCTGGAGAGGGTCCCGATAGAGCTTCCTCCGCGCCCCGAAAACGAGCGCTACATGGAAACCAAGTGCGCGAAGATGGGGCATATCCTTAATCTCGTCCGGGACGGCGGCTGACCGCTTTAAGTCCGGGGCGGCCCGCCCGGCGCCCCTTCCCTGCCGTCTGCCGCCCGGTCCTCGCCGCCCGATCTTGGCTTCCCGCCCACCGCGCCTCCGGGCAACTGGGCGCGGCTTGCCGGGGGCGGAAGCATCCCTTAGGAGCTTAACAAAGACATGACCCTTATCCTGGAAGCGCAGATATCCGCATCGGGGCTGCGCCTCGCCCTGGCGGTGAGCCGTTTCAACGGCCTCATAACCGAAAGGCTCCTGGACGGAGCCACGGACGCGTTCCTGCGCCACGGCGGCCGGGCCGGGGATCTCACGGTCATGAAGGTCCCCGGGGCCTTCGAGCTGCCGCTCGTAGTGCAGGCCGCCGCCCGCTCCGGACGCTACGACGCTATTTGCGCCTTGGGCGCGGTCATCCGCGGGAGCACCCCGCACTTCGACTACGTCGCCGCGGAAGTTTCCAAGGGTTTGGCCCAGGTGCAGCTCCAAACCGGTGTGCCCGTTGGATTCGGGGTGCTCACCTGTGACACACTGGAGCAGGCGGCCGACAGGGCGGGCGCCAAGAGCGGCAACAAGGGCTTCGACGCGGCGGTGACGGTCATAGAGACCGCGAACCTCCTGAAGCTCGTGGCCGGCGGGCCGTCGGGCCAGGCAGTCTGAAGGGGCGCGGGGTGAAGGGCTCGGGCGGCCGGAAGGCCGGTGGGGGCGGAGGTTCCCTGGCTGCCAGGCGCAGGCTTTCACGGGAGCTCGCGTTGCAGCTCCTCTTTCAGAGGGACCTATCCGGCGGCCCGGACGACGAGTTGCCCGGGCTGTTCAAGGAAAATTTCGCCCCCGACCGGGACGCGGAGCTCTCCCTGGGCGTCTCCCGGGACGCCTTCGAGGCAGCCTGGCCCGGGGGGGTGGAACTCTACCTCGGCATCGTCCGCACCGTAGGCGAGCTGGACGAGGACATAGCCGCGGCAGCACGCAACTGGCGCCTGGACCGCATGGGGGCGGTGGACCGCGCCTTGATACGCCTCGCTTACTTCGAGATGCGCTACCAGCCGGACGTTCCGGTCAAGACCAGCCTGAACGAGGCCGTGGAACTCGCCAAGGGCTTCGGGAACTCGGACTCCCAGGCCTTCGTGAACGGCGTTCTGGACCGCCTCGCCAAGGATCTTCCCGCCCGCCAGGCCGCACCGGCCCCTGCGGATTCGGCAACGAAGAAAGCCGCTGGGGGCGGGGATGCGGAAGCCGCAGTCGTCAGGGATGCGGAAGCCGCTGGGGCCGGGGAGGCGGAAGCCGCGACCGTCAAGGAGGCGGAAGCCGCGGCCGTCAGGGATGCGGAAGCCGCGGCCGTCAGGGATGCGGAAGCCGCAGCCGTCAGGGATGCGGAAGCCGCGGCCGTCAGGGATGCGGAAGCCGCGGCCGTCAGGGATGCGGAAGCCGCGGCCGTCAGGGATGCGGAAGCCGCGGCCGTCAGGGATGCTGAAGCTGCGGCCGTCAGGGATGCGGAAGCCGC
>JAIRZX010000559.1 GCA_031267005.1 Deltaproteobacteria bacterium | reverse complement strand
GGCGCGGCGCCCCCCCTGCCGGGGCCGCCGCCCTGGGCCAGGCCGGCACCCGCCCGCCTCCCGCGCCCCGCCGGGCCCGGCCCCCCAACGCCCGGCCGTGCCAACCGCGGACAGCAGTCCGCTCCAGACGGAGACCCTCCATGCCTTCACTAATGGTCCAGGGATGCACCTCTGATTCGGGGAAAAGCACCGTAGTAACGGGCATCTGCCGCCTACTCCGCAGGAAGGGGCTCGACGTCGCCCCCTTCAAGCCGCAGAACATGGCCCTGAACAGCGCCGTCACCGCCGACGGGGGGGAGATAGGCCGCGCACAGGCCGTTCAGGCCCAGGCCTGCGGCCTGAAGCCGCTAAACGACATGAACCCGGTGCTCCTGAAGCCCAACTCCGACACCGGATCCCAGGTGATCATCCAGGGAAGGGCCCTTACCGACATGGAGGCCAGGGCCTACCACAGCTACAAGCCCACCGCGCTGAACGCCGTGATGGACTCCTACAGGAGGCTCAGTTCCCGCTTCCCCTACGTGGTCATAGAAGGCGCGGGCTCGCCCGCTGAAATCAACCTGCGCGAGGGCGACATAGCGAACATGGGCTTCGCCGAGGCGATAGACTCCCCGGTGATTCTGGTAGCGGACATAGACCGGGGCGGGGTCTTCGCGCACCTCGCCGGGACCTGCATGGTGCTCTCGCCCAGCGAGCAGAACCGCATCAAGGGATTCGTCATAAACAAGTTCCGCGGCGACCCCTCCATCCTCGACCCGGGGCTGTCCTGGCTCGAGGGCTACACCGGGAAGCCGGTGCTGGGCGTTGTCCCCTACATAGTCGGCTTCCACCTGGAAGCCGAGGACGCCATCGACCGCCGCCAGGGGGAAAAGGCGGCGAAGACCCTCAAGATCGTCATCCCGGTCACCCCCAGGATCTCCAACCACACGGACTTCGACCCCCTGCGACTCCACCCCCAGGCCGAGGTGGCCTTCGTCAGGCCAGGGGAGCCAGTGCCCCCGGCGGACCTGATAATCCTCGCCGGCTCCAAGTCCGTGCGCTCCGATCTGGCATTCCTCGTCCGCGAGGGCTGGGCCGAGCGCATCCGGCGCCACCTGCGTTACGGCGGCAAGGTGCTTGGCATCTGCGGCGGCTACCAGATGCTCGGCCGCGCGGTCCACGACCCGGACGGCATAGAGTCAAAGCCGGGCTCCAGCCCGGGTCTGGGCGTCCTGGATCTCGAGACCGTCCTGGAACCCGAAAAGCAGCTCCTGAACGTCGAGGCCAGGCTCACCCTGGAGGACGCCCCGGTCCGCGGCTACGAGATCCACGCCGGCGCCACGCGCGGAGAGGGCCTGAAGCGCCCGCTGGCCGTGAAGGAGGACGGCGTCCCCGACGGCTCCATAAGCGCCGACGGCATGGCCGCCGGCACCTACCTCCACGGGGTCTTCGAGAGTTCCGAGGGCCTCGCGGCGCTCCTGAGGTGGGCCGGGCTCGAGAACGTGAACCCGATAGACTACTGGCAGCTCCGCGACGAGGACATAGACGCCCTGGCCGACTCCCTGGACGCCTCCCTCGACATGGAGAAGGTCTACGCCATCATCGAGAACGGAAACACCGTGGACGACAACCGGGGGACCCCGCTCAACAGGCTCTCCGAGAGCGCCCGCGGGGGCGTGTAGGGCCCGGGCGTGCCGGGCCTTCGGCGCTCCCGGCGGGCGCTCGCGGCCACCGGCCTTTCCGCGCGCGGCCTCAGCCGCCCGCGCCTAAAAGCCCCCCGTGCCTGAAGGAAAACGCAACCTCGACGCCGCCCGCGAGGCGCTCCTGGCCATTGGCGACCGCGCGGCCGCCGAGTGGCTCGCGCTTGAGGACGGCCAGCCGGAGGTCCGGTCCTTCAAGGCGGCGGACGGGTCCGACTCGCTCGCGGCTGGCGGGATCCTCCAGGACTCCCGCGCCGGTCCGAGGGCCATCGCGGAAGGCATGCTGGAACGCTCCTTGCCAGGCGCGGCCGCCGGCGAGTGCTCCCTGTTCGGGCTGGGAAGCCCCGCGCTCGCCCGCCTGCTCCTGGAGAGGACTTCCAGGCTCACGGCGCTCGAGCCGGCGGCCTCGGTGGCCAGGGCTTTCCTGGGGCTCGGGGATTTCTCCCGGGAGATAGCCTCGGGGAAGCTCAGGCTCCTCACTCCCTGGGCCATGGCGGACGGAGCCGAAGCCCCGCTCTCGCCTCTTTTCGTTTCGCATCCGGCCTCAAGGCGGCGGGATCCCGCCATGTGCCGCGCCTTTTCGGATCTGGTCCGCGGCCGGTCCCCCAAGGGGCCGGCCCCCGGCGAGACCCCCAGGATCCTGGTGGCGCCCCCCTTCTCAGGCGGGACGCTCTCCATGGGGCCCTTCCTAGCGAAGGCGGCAGGCGAGCTCAAGGCCGACGGGGTGCTCCTGGCCTGGCCGGAGGAACTCTCGCGGGAGGCGGAAGCGGCGAAGGCCGGCCGGGAGCGGGCCGGGGGGGCGCCGGGCGCGCCTCCGCCCGCCGGGATCTTCAGGAAATGCGCGCGCTTCCTCGCCGGAAAGGCGCGGGACTTCAAGCCCCACCTGATCCTGGCGCTGGCCCAGGCCCCTCTGGACGAGGGGGGGGCTGAGGAAGTGAAGGACGCCTGCCCGGACTCCTTCGCGGCGTTCTGGTTCGCTGAGGATTTCAGGCGCTTCTCCTACGCCAGGGGGATCGCCGCGGCGTGGGATCTTTTCCTGCACATCCAGGGGAACCTCATGGACAGGGCTCTCCGGGACTGGGGCGTGAGGAGGGCGGCCTACCTCCCCCCCTGCGCCGACTCGGACTTCTTCCGCCCCCGCGGCGACGCCGGGAAGTTCCGGGCGCGGGTTTCCTTCATGGGGGCCGCGTACCCCAACCGCCTCAGGATCTTCAGCGGCCTCGACCGGGCGCTCAGGGCCAGGGGCCTTGCGGAGGACGGCTTCAGGATCTTCGGCTCGGGCTGGGGCGCGGCCGCCGGGGGGCTCGGCTCCAGGCTCTTCGAGGGCGGCAGGAGGCTCTCGCCGGAGGAGACCGCGCTGGTCTTCGCCGGGGGGGAGGTGAACCTGAACGTGCATTCTGGCCCGGGAGATGGCTTCGACCCCGCCTCGGGCTTCGTGAACCCCAGGGCCTTCGAGCTCGCCGCCGCGGGGGCCTTCCAGCTGAGCGACCCCCGGCCACTGATGGACGGGCTCTTCGCTCCCGGCGAGATAGCGGTCTCGCCCTCCCCCGAGGAGCTGCCGGATCTGGTCATGGACTGGCTGGACAGGCCGGCAGACAGGGCCCGCGCCGGGGCGGCGGCCCGGGCCAGGGCGCTGGGCGGGCACCTCTACCGCCACCGCCTGGACGCCCTTATGAAGATGGCCTTCGGCGCCTGAACGGGCCCGGAAGGAAAAAAATCGAGCCCGGGCGGGGCGGATCCGGGCCGCAGGCGGTCACCCGGCGGGTCCGCCCTCCCTGAAGCCTAATCCCGGAGCCGCCGGGAGCGCCCGGAAGGGGCCGGGGCCAGGCAGAAAAAAAACTTGACATAGCGGAAATACCCGCTATACTGTCTAACAGCTTTTCGGATTGTCGCGGGGTGGAGCAGGCTGGTAGCTCGTCGGGCTCATAACCCGAAGGCCCC
>JAIRZX010000542.1 GCA_031267005.1 Deltaproteobacteria bacterium | reverse complement strand
GGGGCGCGGGAGTTGCGCGAGTCGCCGCGAAGCGACGGCGGTCGCGCTGGCAGTTTCAGTCATGAAGGAGTGGCCGTCCCTGGCCGCTGGCCAGCTGAAAGGGTACGAATTTTATTTCTTCCTTATGACATTCAAAGGCATACCGTAAAACCTTAACAGCAAAAATAATAATTTATGGATTAGGGTTTTGATATATTTCAATAGCTTCATCAATTAACATTATTAAATTTTACTCTGTCAGTATATTTATATTTGATTGAAGCGACTTGTTTAGCAAACAAAAGCTTTAAGAATAATAATATGCTAAAGGTGCCTTGGAAACTTGGTTTGTTTTGAAGTTAATCCATATATTAATTCGGATATCAAAATAAATCAATTGTGTAATTTTTAAATTTACGGACAGAATCCATAGCAGGCAATGTTGCTATATGATAATGCATTCCTTAACAATGCCAATATTAGAAATCAATATAAAAAATATGATCCAGAAAAACAATTTTAATAAAAACATATAATTATATTGGCCAGAATGATCATAGTATTTTTTTTAAAAGTTTTATTATATGTCTTGCACCGAAATCACAATTTATGCTAGAAAATTTATAAATATAAATATTATTAAATTTTTCAAAAGTCAGATCGCAACATATATTTATATACTCTATACTGTTACTGACTGGGTATTTTGTCCAGGAATTGACGGGAAGGTTTGCCACAAATTTCCGAGAGATTGTCCTAAACAAATTACCAGCTGGAAAAAATATCCGTTCAGCTGCATCGGGCTAGTGATGGGCTCTACAGGGGATAAAGATTAAGGACTCTGGTGCTACCAGCCAGGGTAACATCCTCTGTGCCGGGGAGGTGGGCAATGAGCCGACTCCCTGGCAACGGCAGTTGATTTCCGCGATCATAGTTTATCATTGAACCAGTTGAGGCCTACATTCTTATTTTGGACAAGCTGCCATCAGATTGTTGACAAACCAACCAGTCAATATCACTTTACAATAGTCAGAAAATTTCCATGAAATATTATTCAGCATGTTGAAAAAAAGTCACATAACACAGGAAATTGATGAAAAGTTCATTTCTGATGTTCTAACTATCAGTGTTCTAATATTATGACGCACAGAAAAAAAATTCAAACTAAATACACTCCATTAATTAACTCTACTAAGTATTTTCCAAAGGAGAGTTCAGGAACTTTATTCAGATGTTCATGTCAAAACTTTCGAGACGATTGGTAAAATTAACTATCAAATCCAAAATTTCACAAGCTTTCATCTCACATGCCAAAGTCAAACCAGCAAGATGGTATCAAAATATTCAATCTGGGTGAATGGTAAAAATTAAACCAGTCCAAAAAATACTAAGTAGTGATAATTAAAGATCTAAAAAGTTAATTTTGGTAAACTTTCTACAATCTTTGCCGTTTCCAGGCTGACCGTAATCACCTTCAGGAGCAAATCCAATATATACTTGGGATGGTTATGTTCCTTAGCCCAATCGTTAGGATCGTTTCTTATCTTGGTTTTTGGATGAATCGTGACTTCGTAACGATCCATTATCCATTCTATAGCTGAATTGCCGTTGACTATATAATCATAAGCATCAGACGGTATGCTTTTTATTGTAATAAAAGGATTGTATATTATAACGGACTTGTCTTCCTTGTTCGCGAACTTCATCTGATCCACGATGAAGTTTCCGCGTTCCGTCCCGGTAACCTCTACGCCCTGGTACGGCTCTACGGACTCGTATTCCACGTGCAACCGCGCCAGATCGCGGCCGGCCTTAACGAACGCTTGGAAGAGCTCATAAGTATCCAACAGAGGTATCCTGGGCATTTCCTTCTTCAGGTTTGAAGCGAACGTCGTTTTGTAGTCTTCCGAATGAAGAATCCCGTAAACGTAGAAGAATATGTCGGTTTTACTGATTTTTGTTTTGGAATCGGGAAATCCGTATTTGTCATTGCAGGTTTTGTGTATATAGTCAGTGACAGCATCATGGCGGATATAGCCGTCCACTACCTTATCTGATTTTATAAGCTGGGATTCAAACTTATCGGACGTGTTTTCCTCGTAATGATACAATGGGAAACATTGAGAATGCGGAACTAATTCCAAATCTGGCAAAAAAGAAGTCATAATACAGGAAAAGTCTGATTTAACGCCTTTTCCTTGAGTGCAGATGACAAGGTTTTTATGGTTGTTTGTTGGAAATAATTGCGGCAACAGGTAAATCCTATCATTTAATGATCTATTGAAATAGCAATTTGATTTAGTGAAAGGCCTGTATAAACTTAAATATAATGAATCTTCGGAATATTTATACTGTTTGGAGTTTAAAAGATCTTTCTGTTGCTGTCCTCCCCAAGAAAATTTTGATGAATCAAAATCAATTTCTTTAGTTAAATCGAGATCTGTTTTTTTAGTTTGTAATTTGCCGATAGCTGATACAGTAGCATTATAATAATCAATAGTTGTTTTGATGTTATTCATTAATTGCTGAGAGCTGAAATTATAACACCAGGAATTACGGGCGGTATTAAGACCTTGCGAATAATTAGTTGTAAAAAAAGTGTTCAGATTATTTTTATTTGATTTATCTCCTAAAACCATATAGTCGGAAAAGTTGTAATTCCTTTGGTTAATCCAATCAAAATCCTTATTGGGTTCAATTTTTTCCCATTCGATATCAGGATTGTAAATATCCTGACTATCGGCAAGAATATTAAGTTTATTTTCCCTGGTAAGCTTATCGCCTATATCATGATAGAATATTTCCGCAGGTCCGGTATGTCTTGTATCCTTTACCAGTAACGTGATGGCGACAGGAGTTTTGGTCCCTTGCCCGAAAATATTCTCGCACTCTAGTTTCCTTCGTAATCCTTTTATGTTGCAGTCACCTCGAAGATTGAAAACATAAATTTTGCTGAAATCTTCGGAAAAACATTTACGAATAATAGCATTTGAATTTCCGTCAACCCAACCGGTATTAGTTATGAATCCGATAATCCCTTGATTTTGATTTTCAAGCCTATCCGTCGCCCATCTGAAAGCTTTGATATACGAATCATGAAGAGAATTTACGTTATTAATATGTAATTTTTCAAGCCATTTTGACTCCGCATACGATTTAGTGAGTTTTCCATCCAAATCCGGATATTTGATATTCTGGAGATTGTCGTTAACAGAATCTTGCTTCGACGAATACGGCGGATTCCCCAAAATAACGACGATAGGTTGTTTTTTGAGGGAATTCACGCGCTTGCTGTTAAGTTCCAGCACGTCCTTCAAAAGTTTGCCGCCGCCCTCTTCGAATATCTGGAAGGTATCGGTCAGACATATACCTTCAAAGGGCTGGTAATCAGTAAAGTTCTTCTGGGCTTCGTGATAAGCGTTTTCTATATTAATATTGGCGATATAATAAGATAATAAAATTATTTCATTCGCATGCAAATCGTTATGGTATTTGTATTCCAATGTTTTCCCGGAGCCCAGCAAACCGCTCTGGATCATCCTGACCAGAAACGTCCCGGTCCCCGCGAACGGATCGAGGATATGCACGTGGGGATCGGTAATGGATCTCCCGAACTCGTTTTCCAAAACCTTGGCGACGGAGCGGTTGATGAAATCTACCGCCTGATACGGCGTATAGACTATCCCCAGTTGTTTTACTGCCCCGGGCATGGCTTTGTCGAAGAAATTGTCGTAAAGGTTAATGATTATCTTTTGCCTGTCCTCATAGCTGTCTATGCCGGACACCTGGTTCCTGACGGTATGGAAAAACCTGGTCAGGGTTACCTTGTCCTTTTCCAAACCCTGGTCATCCAAAGCCTTGATCATCGATTCCAGGGATTTGGAAACTGGGTTGACCTTCGTGAAAACGTAATTGCCGAAGAGCGCGTCGAACACGGGCTGGGTAATCAGATGCTGGGCAAGCATTTCTACCGCCTGTGACGAATCCACTGACGGGTTAAGGGTTTCCTGCAAACCGTTCAGGAATACTTTAAATTTGTCCTTATGTTCGCCTTCCCTGGTAACGACTTCCGTGATACGGTTTTTGAAACCGTCAGCAATCTGGGCCACGTCGGCGGCCCACAACGCCATTTCATGGCGGTTGCCTACCTTTTTGACCAGCTTGGCATAGATCCGTTCGTTAAGATCCGATACCTTTTCCCATTCTTCAGCCAGAAGCTTCGATATTTGGGAAGCGTGATCCGCTGATTCCCCGCCCTCCCCTTCCTTTTTTGGCGGTATCCCGCCTACAAGGATAGTTTTGCTGACCTTGTTGAACTGGATTTTAGTTATTACCGATTGGAACCTGTCGTCATGCGCCTTAAGCGCGTTTAATACGGTCCAAATCGTTTCGAAAGTTTTGTTGTTGTCCAGAACGTGTTCGGGAGCAACATGCGCGGGAATCACTATCGGGATAATTATATAGCCGTAAGTCTTGCCGGGGGCTTTCCGCATCACCCTGCCAACGGACTGCACCACTTCTATCTGGGAATTTTTTGCTGACAGGAACATTACGGCGTCAAGCGTCGTGATGTCCAACCCTTCGCTCATGCACCTGACATTTGTCAGGATATTGCAGTCATTTTCACCAGGATCCGATTTAAGCCAGGACATCAAGCCGTCCCTGACGCAAGCTCCCATATTTCCGTCTATATGTTTGGAAACCGGATTCACCAGGTTTATTCCCGAATCAAGAAATTTTTCCATTACGTTTATCGGATTGATTTGGTTGAAAATATCGGTAATCGCTTTGGATTTGGCGATTGTCTGGCAGAACGCCACGGCCTTCCGCATGGGTCCCGGATCGGAATCAATCAAAAGCTTGTCTTCGTAAGTCATGTTTTTGGAAAGCGCGTTCACGCACCCGATAAGCCTGGTAACGTCGTCAGCGTCTATTTCGTCGGATCCGGCATCCTGCATGTTATCGGGAATGTCCCTGCGGTTTATGGCGAACACCAAAACTTTGTAGTCGGATAGCAAATCCCTGTCCACGGCCTCGCCGAATCCCAGCCTGTGGAACTCGGGACCGTACAGGCTTTCGTCGTCCATGGAACAGAGAACCCCGGCCTTGTTGTCGACCGTTGTTTTGATCTTGTCGCCGAAAATACGCGGCGTGGCCGTCATGTACAGCCTTTTGGAGGCAGGTATTACCTTATTGTCATGGACTTTCCGAAAATGGCTGATTTCAATAGAAGGTTTGGAGGGATTCGCGAAATCAACTCCGGTGGTGCGGTGCGCCTCGTCGCAGACGACTATATCCGCGGACGCACGCATGGATTTCAGCGTATCGGAAATCTTGTCTATCGACTGGTAAGTCGAAAATATTACCCTGTTCCTGTCGGGATAGTCCTTAAGGCTATCGATAAGGCGTTGTCTGATTATTTTAGGATCCGTGACCGCTGGAAGCGGCAAATCGGTCAAGTAGGACATGTTTATGTCCTGGGCCTTTTTGTAGTGGGCGCGGGAAATGTCTGCGTCCGAACATACGCAGACCGGAAATATGGGAGGCACGGCGTCATGCGCCCATTCCTTAAGCGTCTGGCCGATAAGCGCTATGGACGGCGCGAAAAACACTATAAGTCCGCCCCTGCCGTCATTCCCGTTAACGCGTAGAATTTCCTGCTCGGCAATTTTCAGCGAAAGCAGTGTCTTGCCCGTCCCGCACGCCATTACCAACAGTCCGCGATCGTTTTTTTCGAAATGCCCAAAAGCCTTGTCCAGAGCTTCAATTTGGTGTTCCATCAGGGTTTTGCGAGGAAGACGAGCTTCGATGCCTGAAACACCGACGTCCAGTTTGTCCCAATCCACGTCCGCCGCCCCCAAAGAAGCGAGGCTTAGGACATGGAATTCGATGGACTGTTGTTTTACCATCTCCTGGGCGCCTTTGGACCATTTGTCGGTAGTAGATATCCAAAGGCGATCGGAAAACTTATGCTCTTCCCCGGCATCGTCATGGAAGAATTTCCCGCTGGCGGCGAGGAACCCTGCCACCGACGCCTGGCTGATCTGAGCGTTTTCCTGGTAACATTTGCACTGGACTGCCCAGTAATCCCCTTCCCAGGCTTTCAAGATCAGATCTATCCCGAAATCAGTCCCAAACTCATGCAGATCCCGGCGGTACGGGAAATCGTTCCAGAGCCAGATATCGGAGAACTTGCCCTCGTATACTGGATATGTCCGGATAAAATTAGCTATCAGCCGCTCGAAACGGTCTCCGACATGCCTGTTGCTCTCGGAATCGTTGCGGACGCTTTGCAGTATCGAAGCAAGTCCCATCTGAATATCTCCTGAATCCGGCAAATGCCGATCCGAAAATCAAAACTGCCGCGGACAGGCTGATTATGTTCGTTTCAGATTCAAATGTCAAATTTAGGCGGCCCGGAGCTGGTACCGGATGATCACAATAACCAGTTAGTTGAGGCGTTGTAACAAATCCTGATAAACTATTTATTTTATAACTTTGTCCAGATTATTGAATGAAACGGCAAGTTCACCATTTCCGTATCCATTCACGAGGTTGCAGGCCGCTCCCCCCACCCCGGCCCCGCTCCGCCTCCCCCCCCGGTCCAGTGGCACCCGTTTTCGGAGCTCAGACCGCGTCCTCTCGGCAGCTCCCTTACGGATCGCTTTCCGCAAACGTGACTTCCGGCCAAGGCTCACGGGCTGTCGGTTCAAGGCTCCCGGCCGATCTCCCCGTGACTGGATACTCAAGTGCTTGTGGGGCAATGCGGTTCTAATGCGCACTTCAGCGTACCAGCACCAGGTCGAAAATCCTGCCGCTTTCACGCCTCCCCAGGGGAGTTGAATTGATACCAAACTCAGGGATCCCTTTTGCGCTCCCATCTAGATCCAGTACGTTAAAACGAGGCAAAGCAACGCTATCCGCTCCATTAGGAAGTACCGGCAGCGACCCCGTCAGGAGCTGGGCGGCATCTCGCGGTCTTTATGTAATAACGTAATCGAGCGATCCTGTCCCTTGAAAATCCCTTCCAAGCCTCCCCCCTGACGGGGGGCGCGAGCGACTGAGCCTCTCGGGGGACAGGTTGGCCGGGCTACGCAGCGGGGCCCGACCGGGACGGAGCATAGGCGCACGCGGCCCGGCAGGTCAACGGGCTATGCGGAACCCGTCCGCTTTCCTGTCCGTTCCCGCTAGCATCCGAGTATTCTTTCCAAAGCGCTCCTTTGCCTGTCGATTCCTCATCCCCGTCGCTCATCCCTATTCCATTCCACCTTACTCCTTTCCCTTGCCATCCCCCTGCCTTCCGTTCAGGTTCCCCTGGTCCGGCTACCCCCCTGGTCCGGCTACCCTCAGTTCCGGCCCCCCTGGTCCGGCTACCCTCCGTTCCGGCCCACCTGGTCCGGCTACACTCCGTTCCGGCCCCCGGCCCCCGGCCCCGATTTCGCGTCCGACGCAGCGTTCCCGCGCGCGGCCCGACGGCTCGCGTGGTGTCGAGCGTCATGGCGGGACACAAATCCTGGCGTAGCATTTCCTTTTGCGCGGAGCTAACTTGCGGGCTATAATAAACCGAGCCGGACTCCAGGCTTTTTTTTTGCAAAGGGGTTTTTCATGACCAGCGTGGCGGTGGTGGGTTCCCAGTGGGGCGACGAGGGCAAGGGGAAGGTAGTGGACCTTCTGACCGAAGGCGCCGATCTCGTGGTGAGGTTCCAGGGCGGCAACAACGCCGGGCACACCCTGGTTGTGGGCTCGGAAACCTACGCGCTGCACCTGGTACCCTCGGGCATACTCCATCCCGGCAAGAAGGCCCTTGTCGGGAACGGCGTCGTGGTGGACCCGGACGTGCTCATCGAGGAGATTGACGGGCTGACAGCCAGGGGCGTGAAGGTGGCGCCGGACAACCTGATCGTCAGCGCCTCGGCCCACGTGATCATGCCCTACCACCGCGCTCTGGATTCCGCGAGGGAGCGCCCCTCGGTCGCGGCCGGGGGGGAGGGCAGGGTGATCATAGGGACCACGGGACGCGGCATAGGGCCCTGCTACGAGGACAAGGCCTCGCGCCAGGGTTTGAGGATGGGGGATTTGCTCCTCCCGGAGAGGTTCTCGGCCAGGTGCCGCGCGGCCCTTCTGGAGAAGAACGCCCTGTTCAGGTCCCTCTACGGGCTCCCGGAGACGTCCCCGGAGGAGATGGAGGCGCTTCGCGAAAAGTGGGCGTCCAGGCTCGCCCCTTTCATCGGGGACGCCAGGGGCGCGCTGTGGGAGGCCATCAAGGAGGGCAGGAACGTGCTCTTCGAAGGGGCCCAGGGCTCGCAGCTGGACATCGACCACGGGACCTACCCGTACGTGACCAGCTCGACCACGGTTTCCGGCGGTGCCTGCGGCGGGGCCGGGGTCCCGCCGTCTGAGCTTAAGAATGTCCTGGGGCTCGTCAAGGCTTACACCACTCGCGTCGGCGAGGGCCCTTTCCCGACGGAAACGGACGGCCCCTTGGGCGAAAGGCTCCGGGAGGCCGGCCGCGAGTACGGTACAACCACCGGAAGACCGCGCCGATGCGGGTATCTTGACGCCGTGGCCGTGCGCACTGCAGCGGCTTTGAGCGGGATTACCTCCCTCGCGGTGACCAAGCTGGACGTGCTGAGGGGCCTGGGCCCCTTGAAGATCGCGGAGAGATACCGCCTGGACGGCAGCGAGGTCCGTTACATGCCCATGGACATAAGCGATCTCGCCCGTTGCGAACCGGTCTACCGGGATTACGGGGGCTTCGACGAGGACATCTCCAAGGCCAAGAGCCTTTCCGATCTACCGGCGGGCGCCAGGAAGTACCTGGATGGCCTGGAGGAACTCTGCGGGGTTCCCCTGGGGCTCGTCTCAGTCGGGCCCGAACGGGGGGAGACGGTTCTTCTGGGGACCTTTTTCTAGCCGTCTCCGGGGCGCCTGCGGGCAGGAGGGGGGGGCCGGGGGCGTCGGCGAGGGTGCTGGGCGCCGCCAAGCGTGTTCAGTGGCCCGCAGCGGGGGTTGCCGGGGCCGGGGCCCCGGCGAAGGCTTAGAAGGCTGCAGGCCGGTCCTCGGGCCCTCGGGGACGGGGCAAGTCGGGAGCGGCTGAGGGCGAGTTTCCTTTCCTTTGGCGCGTTTCAGGTTTATCTTTAGTCCCCGGGGGGGGTAACCTTCCGGAGCTGAGGGGCCAAACCGGCGGGCCGACGTTTCTTGCCAGGCGCAGCCGCTCATGATCCCATTTCTCCGTATCTTTGCCCCCGTCGGCCAGATCCGCTTAGGCCTGTCCCGTTCCGCACCGTTCTGGCCTCGACCGTTTTGCTCCGCTCCGGCCTTTTCCGCTATGACTTGCCCAGTTCCGTTCCGCCCTGTATCCGAATCCGCACTGTTCAGCTCCGATTAGATTCTGAGCCGTTCGCTTCCGAATCTGATCCGCCTCCTCACTGTCCCGGTCCGATTCGCACCGTTCCGTCCGGTGAGTTGCGGACTGACCGGTTCCGTTCCGGCCAGGGCAGAGCCCGCCCCGAATCCGCTCCGGCCCGACCCCGCCGGATCCGAATCCGCTCCCCAACCCTCCGCTCCCCCTCGGCAGGGCCCCGCCGGGCCTGGAGCCCGGGGCGGCATGGCCCTGGCCCTGGCCCTGAGCCCCCGCCAAGCCCTCTTCCGGGTGAAAGGGCATTTCAGCAATGGACGAGAAGCGCTTCGACGAGCTGGAAGCCAAGCTCGAGATTTACAAGAGCACGCTGACGGAGATCTACGAGCGCTACGACCAGAAGCTGGAGGAGCTGAGCCTGGTGAGGAGGCTGGGTGACGCGCTGAGGACGACCCTCTCCGTGGAGAGCCTGGCGTCGAGCCTGATGAACGCCGTGGCCCACGAGGTGCTGGTGGACCGGCTGGCCCTGCTCCTGAAAGACCCGTCCGATTCCGGGGCGGACGGCTGGGCGAATTTGCGGCTGAGGGCGGCTTACTGGACGGACTCGGAGGAGTTCAGGTTTTACGAGGGCCCTGACGCGCCGCTGTGGCCCATGGACGCCCTTTCGGACCCCGAGGGGGGCCCGGGGGCGCCCAGGCTCGTGAACCTCCCGGAGGCCCCCGCCTCGGCCGACCCCCTGGGCCGCGAGGGCGAGGGGCCCAGGGCGCTCGTCCTCGCGCCGTTCCTGGTGAGGCACCGCTTCCTGGGGGTCATGGTCCTCTCGAGGCCCTCCGAGCACCCCTTTTCGACCGAGCACGGGCACATGCTCTCCATCATGGCGGACCAGGCGAGCGCCGCCTTGAACAACGTCCAGCTCTTCGACGACTTGTCGTCCGCCAACGCAAAGCTCATAGAAAGCGAGCGCAGGGCGCGGGAGAGTTCCAGCTACCTGGAGCGGCTTCTGGAGACCGCGAACGACGCCATCCTCACCATCGACGGCAGGGGGCTCGTCACCTACGCCAACCGCAAGACCGGACAGTGGGGCTGGACCAAGCCCGATCTCCTGGGGAACGACTTCAGGACGCTCCTGGAGGACGGCCCGGCGCTCTCCGACTGGCGGCCCGGGGCCCCGCCCCCGGCCGACCGGACCTACGAGGCGGTCCTCTTCAACGCCGCGGGCGAGCGGAGGACCGTGCTCATCTCTACCTCGAGCGCCGGCGAGCCGGGCGAGGGCGGCGGGGCGGAGAGCTGGATGCTCATGGTAAGCGACCTGACCGAGAGAAGGCAGCTGGAGCGCCAGCTCCTGCATTCGGAGAAGCTGGCGTCAATCGGGATCCTGGCTGCGGGGGTCGCCCACGAGGTGGGGAACCCCTTGAGCACCATCTCGGGCTACGCCCAGATCCTGGGAAAGGGCGTCGAGAACGAGGAGGAACGGAGCGAGTACATCCAGGCGATACTGACCCAGACCGGGCGCATCCAGAAGATCCTGAAGGAACTGCTGGACTACTCCAGGCCCAGCAGGGGCGTCTCCGAGACCCTGGACCTGGCCGAGCACGTGCCCAGGATAATGGGCATGCTGGAGGCGCAGAGGGTGTTCAGCCGCATCCGGGTGGAGTATCTTTTGGACGAGGCCCGCGCCCCCCACCTGGTCGCTATGGACCGCGACCATTTGGCCCAGGTGGTGGTGATAGTCGCCATGAACGCGGCCCAGGCAATGGCGGGCCAGGAGGAGCCGCCGCCGCGGTTCACCGTGGCGCTCTCGCGGGAACCCGCGAAAGTGGTGATGGCCCTTTCCGACAACGGGCCTGGCATGCCGCCCGGCGTCATGCGCCGCGTCTACGACCCCTTTTTCACCACCAAGGGCCCGGGCCAGGGGACAGGGCTCGGGCTCGCCATCTGCCAGCGCATAGTGGACAGCTACCGCGGGAGCATCGAGCTCACCGCCGCCCCCGGGGAGGGGGCGAGCTTCGCCATCAGCTTCCCCGAGGCCGGAGGTCTCTAGTGCCCGTTACAGCCCCGCACGTCCTAATCGTAGACGACGAAGAACATATCCGCCGGATCATGAGCATCATGCTCGGGAAGCGCGGCTACCGCTGCACCACCGCGGCGGGGGGCGAGGAGGCCCTGAAGATCGCGGGCCGCGAGGGGGCGGACGCGGTGCTTACGGATCTCATGATGCCCGGCATGGACGGCCTTGAGCTTTTGAAGAGGCTCAAGGCCTCGGACCCCGACGTGGCGGTCGTGGTGGTGACCGCCTTCGCCACCATGGAGACCGCCATCGAGGCCATGAAGGCCGGTGCCTACGACTATATCTCCAAGCCCTTCATCGAGGACGAGATGGCCATCGTGATCGAGAAGGCCCTGGAACGCAGGAGGCTCATAGACGAGAACAGGCGGCTCAAAAAAGAGATAGGCGAGCGGGGGGACCGGGGGACCTTCTTGGGCGACAGCCCGGCCATGCGCCGGGTTTTCGGGATGATAGCCAAGGTGGCGGAGACCAAGGCGACCGTCCTCATTACCGGGGAGTCCGGGACCGGCAAGGAACTCGCTGCCCGGAGCGTCCACATGAACGGCCCGCGCCGCGACAGGCCCTTCGTCGCCGTGAACTGCGGGGCCATTCCCGCTAACTTGATGGAGAGCGAGTTCTTCGGCCACGTCCGCGGGGCCTTCACGGGGGCCGTGGGCGCCAAGACCGGGTTGGTCGCGGAGGCGGACGGGGGCACCCTTTTCCTGGACGAGGTCTCGGAGATCCCGATGGAGCTCCAGTCGAAGTTCCTGAGGCTCCTCCAGGAGGAAGAGTACCGCCGCGTTGGGGACACCCAGGTGAGGAAGGCGGACCTGAGGGTGATAGCCGCCACCAACAAGTCCCTCCCCCAGGAGATCGAGGAGGGGCGCTTCCGCGAGGACGTCTACTTCCGCCTGAACGTCGTGCGCATCGAGATGCCTCCCCTCCGCGACCGACGCGAGGACATCCCCATGCTCGCGAGGCATTTCCTGGACGACGCGGTCAAGCGCAACGGGCTCCCCCCCAAGAAGCTCACGCCGGCCGCGCTTCAGACCCTCTCGGAGCAGAGCTTCGCCGGGAACGTGCGGGCGTTGAGGAACATCCTGGAGCAGGCCGCCGTCATGAGCGACGGCGAGCACATAGCCCCGGACGATCTCTTTTTTGGGACCCAATTGCCAGCTCCCCCCCCTGCAAGGGATCCCGCTTCCGGGGGCTTGCCCGCCGTCATGCTTCCGCCGGGCATGACGGACCTCAAGGCCGCCGTCAAACAGGTCACCGCCGAGGCAGAAAGGGTGTTAATATCGAAGGCGCTGGGGTCCGTCTCCGGGAACCGCACCAAGGCGGCGAAGCTCCTGGGCGTGTCCCGCAGGGCGCTTATCACCAAGGTCCAGCTCTACAACCTCTAGCGCCGGGCGGGACGTCCCGGGGCCTCCCGTGCTTCCGGGAAAGCGGGACCGTGGCCGGGCTCAGTGCCGGGAGCAGGACTTCGACAGGGAGCGTGACCAGGCCCAGGACCGGCACAGGGATCAGGCCCAGGACCGGCACAGGGATCAGGACCAGGACAGGGATTCAGTGCCAGGACCAGGACAGGGATCAGTGCCAGGACCAGGACAGGGATCAGTGCCAGGACCAGGACCAGGACAGGGATCAGTGCCAGGACCAGGGGGGCAGTACCAGGACAGGCTACGACTCTTTACCTGAAGCCTGTCGTGCGCCTCTTTTATGCGCGGATGCCTGAGATAAGCTAGAATGGATCAGCCGCCCATTCCCGGGGGCCGCCGCAGTTCTGACCGTACGTCAAGTGCGGCATGCATATTCCCGGTCTGCCTAGGCCTCCCCGGTGACTCTCAGGGACATTCCGGGGCGTCGGCATAGAACGCCAGGCGCTTCAGGCGGGCCGGGGCTGATAATTCAGGCCGGGCAGATCAGGCGGGCCGGGTGAGATCAGTCGGTCCAGGGCAGATTATTGCCGTCCTGGGAGGCCCCGGAGGACGTTCCGGGCCCGCGGGATCTGCGTGCCCCCGCGCGCGGGCTTCCGGCGGCCCGCTCCAACGTTACCGGCAGGATGGGGGGCCGTCGTCAATACCCGCCCCTTGCGCCGGGGACCGCCCCCCCCGGTCCCCCGAGAGCCCGCGCCAGGCCCCAGGAGGGCGAGCATGTTCAAAAGACTCAAGTCCCGGACCGATCCCCGTCGCCTCGGCGACGTGTACACCCGCTGGGACTTCGCGCTGACAGTGCTCCAAAGGCTCGTGGAGGCCGGGTTCCTGGTTTGCCTCCTGTTCTTCCTGGCGGACTCGCTCTGGGCCATGGCGGGGCGTCTGGCCCCGGGGGTCGCGGGGGACATCCTCGCGTCGATCTTTGCCGTGGCCGCGTACGGCCTCGCGAGGGTCCCGGTTGGCCTTTTGAGGGGTTCGCTGGACAGCGCCTTCGGTATAGACCCCAGGCCCTTCAGGGCTAGGGCCAGGGCGGCGGCGGCCAAATTCGCGATCTTCCTGCCCGTGGGCGCGGCGGGCACCGTCGCCCTGTACGCTTCCCTCCCCGTCTTGGGGCCCCTGGCCTGGGCCGGGACCTGCCTGGCCCTGGTGTGGCTGGCCTTGGCCCTGTGGCTCATGCTGCCGAGGGTGGCCGTTCTCTCCGACGCCAAGCTCCGGAAGCCGGAGGAGGGCGAGATACCCCCTGGCGCCGCCAAGTACCTCAAGGCCCTGTCCTCGGGGCCGGTCAAGATAGGCCCCGAGGACGTGCTGGTGTCGACCGCCTTCTACCCGGGGCTGCCCCAGCCGTACCCCATGGCAGGCAAGATACTGGTTCCCGAGAAGGCGCTCGGGGCGTTCCCCCCGAAGGCCCTGGAGATCCGCCTGGCCGCGGCCGCGCTGTGCCGGGTGGTTTCCTCGGCCAGGAGCCTGACAATCCTGCGTTTCTTCAGCATGTCGCTCGCGGTGCCGGCGTCCCTTATCCTCCTGAACTCCGTGGGCATCCTCTTCGGCTACCCCGTCATGGTGAAGCCGGAGCTGACGGCCCTCGTCTGGGCCGGGGTCTGGGCGTCCTACTGGTTCTCCGAGTTCGCCGCCTTATTCGTCGAGCGCACGATTTCCGCCCGGGTATCGGCCACCGTGGCCGCGGTCACCCTGGACGCCAGGAGCCTTTTCGAGAGCGTGGAACTGACTGCCCGCGCGAACCTCGACCCGAGTTCCCAGACGCCGTTCTTGGACCTGTTCCGCCCCCGCCAGAATCCGGTCTCCCAGTTCGAGTCAATCAGAAAGTCCATCCGGGAAATGGTGGAAGCCGCGGCCAAGCGCAGGGCGGCGGCCGGCGCGGGAACTTCCGGCGGTGGCGGCCGGCTGGCGGTTCCCCCTGGTCCCGACGGCGAAAAGGCCGGGGCGGGCGCTAAGGCGGGGAAGGGCGCGAAGGGCAACGGCGCCCTGAAAGCGAAGGGCCCGAACGGAAACGGCCGCGCCGCTTACGCCATGGACGGGGGGGGCCCGGGGGGGGACGGGGAGGGTGCGTCCGGGTCCGCCACCGCTTCCGGGCCCGACGGCCCCCCCGTCGTTCTGGAAGGCCAGGGCAAGAGCGGCTACAAGAACTGACCTTGAGCGGGCTGGGGCCCGGCCCCGTTCCCCAGCGCCGGCCCCCGGAGCCGCGATTCCGCGGCTTCGCCTTGCGGCCCTCCGGACCGCATGAGTACGCCGCGGTCATTTCCGGGCCCGCCCGCGCCCCTTTTCGGGCGTTTCCCGGTCGTATGAGTCCTCCCGGCCCCCAGCTGGAGATACCGGTTGCACTCGTTCGGTGCCTAAGGAACTGGCGTGACGCTGGCATGGAAGAGGCATAAACCGGGCAACGCGCGGGAGGGGATGCGTCGGGGAAGGAACGGACTCCAAGCGGGCAACGCGCGGGGGGATGCGTAGGTAGGGAGCGGGCTCCAAGCGGGCAACGCTCGGGGGGATGCGTAGGGTATGGAGCGGACGTCTCACTTGCAAGGGGCGGGGACGTTGCGGTCAAGGACTGCCCGCGCGGGCGCGGCGGCAGCGGAAGGGGGCTGAGAGTCGCCCCCAAAGCCGTTTTCGGCGCGGGGCGGACTTCCGGATCCGTTGAGGGAGACCGGCGTTTATCCCGGTTGCGGAATATTCGCCGCGTTCTCCTGGCGTAAGTTCGGCGGGCCGGCCGGTCGCGTTCCCCGGAACCGGCGGGAAGCCCGCCGTTGGCGCTGGGCAAACGAATCCAGGCCGAGGGGGGGCCGCCGTTTCCCCGGGGCGCGCCTCCGAATCGCAAAACCACGCAGATCGGGGAATCGGGGCAGAACTGGGGCGCCCGTCCAGCTATCACCCGGCCGGGGGATTGCCCCTCCATCACGGCGGCAAACCGGCTCCGGGCTTATGGGACTCCTGACCCCACAGCTCGCCATGTCCAGTTCTGTTCCGCGCGGGGCCGCAGGGAGCGCCGCCGCCCCCTTATCGCCGAACGCGCGTTCCCTGAAGGCCACTTCCAGCCTGAGCCCGCCTACGGGCCTTCTCCCGGCCGCCCGCCGTCGCGAGAGGAGCCCCGCTAAGGGAGGGGGCCTCTCAGGGCGGCCGAGGCAGCCCTGAAGCGGCTCGGCAGACGGAACGCGGCCGACGTAACGCGGGCGGCGCAATGCGGGACGGCAGTCCTGCCGTTTTCGCTTGCGCCTCCGCGAAGGGATGCGAGCGTAACCCCCGGATATGGATTCAGCCCTGATAAGCGGATCGGCGCGGAAGTGGAAATTTTTCGCGGGTTTCAAAAAAAATCCGCTTTTTGCTGAAAAAAAATGATTTCTCGGAAGTCCGCGCTAACTCAAGGAATCGGGAGACGCGGCGGCTTCGCGTCGAACGAAGGCGCCTGGTTTCGGGGTTTCCGGGGTGTAGCCCCGCTTGACAAAAGGGCTTCCCGCGTGTAAAAAACTCCCTACGCTTCAGGAAGGGGTTTCAGCGCCCCGGCCGATCGGGCCGGAATGTTGCGGATTGTTGCGCCCGCCCCTCCCGAAAGCATTGAGCCGCTTCGACCCGCCTCTTCAAGCCCTTCCGCTCGCTTCGTCCTGCCCGGTCCTGCCCTCTTCTCCTCCGTATCCGTCCTTCTTAACCTTTTCCGTCCTTCTTAACCTTTTGACGTTTAGCCATAATCCCCGAATAGGCAATCCCGATCCGGAGTTTATGGAAGATTTGCGGCCAACTCCGACCATGCCCCCGTGAGCGCCGAGCCGCGTCACGCCGCCGCCTCCCGCCGGGAAACGTTGAGGGACGCCCTTTAGGGCAGTACTGTTACTGGCATGTCCCTCGTCCTACCTCCTCCGCGTCAAGCCCCGACGCGCGGGGTCCTTCCGTCCCCCCGCGTCCAGCCTTGCTATTCGCGGCCCTTCCAAGGCAATGTTCTGTATCAGGCAGACGGGCTGCGTTCCCTGGCTGTCGGCGACGAGGCGCCTCAAGTGCTTCTTTTCCAGCTTGAAGCCGCAATCGAGGTCCGGGAAGGTTTCGGCCGACGGTTTCCCGGCGGCGTTTTTCGCCAGGCCTACTTACAGGCTGGGAGTTGTAGGCCTTGACGCCCGGGAGATTACTTTTAGCGACTTAATCAGGTGATTTAGCAGTCAGAAAATTCCTAATGATACTTATATAACATCAAATAATCCCATAAAACTATTCATATGCATTAAATATACATTTAATGCATGAAAAGAAACAGTACGGCCCCGCCTCATTCCCCCGTTTTGAGGCCGGGAGCATCAAAAAGAGAGGGGGCTATGCCTTCCCCCAACAGCAATTTTTTCCATGTACCGCGCTCCGTAGTTGGCCTGGACGCAGAAGCGCGGACGGCCGTTCGAAGGTCGTTTTTGAGCGGCATTCCCCATGCGCCAAAACGGAATCGGCAGGGATGCATCCGGCGCACGATCGTTTGGGCCGGAAAGGCTTTGATAGGCCCTGTTCATGAGTGCCGTTAAATGGAAAATGATCGAACATTAATTTTTATTTGCAAACATGAAAAATATTTTACGGCGGGCAAATTTTCAAACGCCCAGTTCCGCAGGGGCGGGAGGGGCCGTTTTCGGGGATAAGTTGTTGGAATTATTGAGGAAAAGCTGTTTTTAGCTTTTTAGTCCTCTCGCCTTTCGAAACGCCAAACCCCTTGTTTGTCCTATTTTTTGAAAAAAATAGCTTTTTTCAAAAATTTTCGCAATTCGCATGATGCTTGACTTATCCAGAGAAAAGGGTAAACTTAAAAGCGTAAATTCGCCATTTTCTAGAATCCCCGCCAACCGCCCCGGCGCTATGCGCGGTACCGCCTCCGGAGCGTTGACCACCCCCTCCGCCAAACAATTCCGCCCCACTTCCAGCCCCGCCACTTCAACTTCCGATTCCCGGGCGCCTTAAGGCAGCCGGCGCCCGAGGCGCCCGCCGGGGGACTTGCCAAGCTATTTTTCGGAGGACTCCCGCCGCCCCCGGGCGGGCAGCCAGCGCACATGACGAAGCAACGCAACGGTAAAGACAACCCCATGACCGACAAAATGGACCTATCAGAGCTCAAGAAGATGAAGATCTCTGAGCTCAACGCCCTGGCCAAGGAGCTGAAGATAGACAACGCTACCTCCCTGAGGAAGCAGGAACTCATCTTCGCCCTTCTCCAGGCCCAGACGGAGCTGAACGGGATGATTTTCGGGGGCGGCGTCCTCGAGACCCTCCCGGACGGCTTCGGCTTCCTGAGGGCCCCGGAGTCCAACTACCTGCCCGGGCCGGACGACATCTACGTGTCGCCGAGCCAGATCCGCCGTTTCAACCTCCGGACGGGGGACACCGTAACGGGGCAGATCCGGCCGCCCAAGGAGACCGAGCGCTATTACGCCCTGCTTAAGGTGGAGCAGTGCAACTTCGAGGACCCTGAGGAGGTCAACCGGGACAAGATCCTCTTCGACAACCTGACCCCCCTGTACCCCGAGGAGAGGATAAAGCTCGAGACCGAGACCAAGAACTTCTCCATGCGAATCATGGACATGATGACCCCCATCGGCAAGGGCCAGAGGGGGCTCATAGTTTCCCCGCCGAGGACCGGGAAGACCATACTCCTCCAGAACATCGCGAACTCCATCACCCGCAACCACCCCGACGTCACGCTCATCATGCTCCTCATCGACGAGCGGCCCGAGGAGGTGACCGACATGCAGCGTTCGGTCACCGGCGAGGTCATCAGCTCCACTTTCGACGAGCCCGCCACCCGCCACGTCCAGGTGGCGGACATGGTGATCGAGAAGGCCAAGCGCCTGGTCGAGCACAAGCGGGACGTGGTGATACTCCTGGACTCTATCACGCGCCTCTCCAGGGCCTACAACACGGTTGTCCCCCCCTCGGGCAAGATCCTCTCCGGCGGCGTCGACTCCAACGCCCTCCACCGCCCCAAGCGCTTTTTCGGGGCCGCGAGGAACGTGGAGGAGGGGGGCTCCCTCACCATCATAGCCACCGCGCTCATCGACACCGGAAGCCGCATGGACGAGGTCATCTTCGAGGAGTTCAAGGGCACCGGCAACATGGAGATCCACCTGGACAGGAAGCTCTCCGACAAGAGGGTGTTCCCGGCCATGGACATCAACCGCTCCGGGACCCGCAAGGAGGACCTGCTCCTCTCGGAAAAGGAGCTGAACCGGATCTGGATCCTCCGCAAGCTCCTGAGCCCCTTGAACCCCGTCGACAGCATGGAATTCCTTCTGGACAAGATGCGCGGCTCCAAGTCCAACAACGAGTTCCTGGATTCCATGAGCGCCTGACGGCCTCGGAATCCGTCCGTTCCGCCGCGGGACCGTCTGAGGGTCGCGGCGGGGGGCAAGGCTACAGCGCTTCGCCAGCCCGCCGCGGCCAGCCGACGGATGGGGGCCGTTTCCAGGCAGGCCATGCTCCCTGCCTTCTTGCTCTTGCCTCCGGCCCGCCTCCCGCCGTTGCCCGCTTTCCCCCCTCCGTTGCGCTTCGACTGGCGGAACGTAGTTTCGCGTATCGCGGCATGACGCTCTATATTGTGCTTCCCTTCGACATTTTCGATTCGAAACAGCGCCGCGATCCGCTACGGCGCTTTTTTTTTGGCCGCCCGCGTTTGTCCCGGCGGGGGCCGGGACATGGCCCGGACTGAGCCGTCCGGCATTTGGAGTCCATGCCGGTTCAGGACCGCAAAGTCCCCGCAATAAATTGACGCCGTAGTTAATTAATTTTGCCGATCCGTCCGCCGCCCCCGTTCGGCCCCTGCGCCCCTCCCGCTGCAGTCCCG
>JAIRZX010000539.1 GCA_031267005.1 Deltaproteobacteria bacterium | reverse complement strand
AGCCCCTCCGCCCCCCCCAGACGCGTTCGGAAACGTCCCGCCTCCCACGCCTCCAGAGCCATGCCCCCCCGCGCCTCCAGGGTCTTCGCGGTTTTTTCCGGAGCTCTGGCAGACCCGCCGACTTTCCCCGCCTGCGAGGCCGGTGCCCCGCCCGGCCTTTCCGGAGGCCAAGCCGGGCGCCGGCCGGAAGCGGCAGAGGCCAGCGCCCCCACTGCGCTGCCTTGCGGCACGCCCCCCTATTCCGCGCCGGACCCCGGGCCCTCCGGGGAGCGTCCTTCCGGAAGGCGCGTTGATCCGCCGCCTTACGTGGTGTAACATGCCGCTGTGCAGCGGGCCTCCGCCCGCTCCCCGGTGGCCGCTTTAGGCCCCGCCGCCCCAGGAGCGAGGCCCGCCGGGGGCGGCCTTTCCGGCCTTTTGGTGGTGTACGCCGTGGCGGCGAGAGACAGGCAGAACGATTCGCCCATATGCCGCAACAAGAAGGCCTCCTTCGAGTACGAGCTGGGGGAGCGCTTCGAGGCGGGCATCGTGCTCGCCGGGACCGAGGTGAAGAGCCTCAGGATGGGCAAAGCCAACCTCCTGGACGCCTACGCGAAGACCCAGCGCGGCGAGGTTTGGCTCATAGGGGCCCACATAAGCCCCTACACCCAGGCATTCTTCGGGAACCACGACCCCCTGCGCAAGCGCAAGCTCCTGTTGCACTCCAAGGAGATCAAGCGCCTGGAGGGCAAGACCTCGGTCAAAGGCCAGAGCATCATACCGCTCAAGCTGTACTTCAAGAACGGCAAGGCAAAGGTGGAACTGGCCCTGGCCAAGGGAAAGAAGCATTACGACAAGCGCCACTCCATCCGCGAGGCCGACACCAGGCGCGAGATGTCCCGGGCGGCTGCCGAATACAACCGGAGGGGCTGACCGGGCGTCCGGGCCCCGCCTCGTTCCGCCTTGAGCTTTCCCTCTCCGCCCCCCCGTCCGACGCCCCGCCGCCCGTCCCCGGCCCCGCCGCCCCCGCCGCAAAAACCGCCGCCGCCCCGGGCCCGTCCGCCCGGGTCGCCGGCAGCGTCCCGAACGGTCGGGGGGCCCCTCCTTTCGAGACGTTTCCCCCTTTCGGACCGAATTCCCCGGCTTCCCCGGCTTCCCCGGCTTCCCCGGCTTCCCCGGCTTCCCCGGCTTTCCCGGCTTTCCCGGCGTTGCCCGCGCTTTCCCGCCGTTTCTGCGGATTTCCTGGCGGCCGCCCGCCCCGGGCCGCCTCTGAGCCGCACAGCAAAACAAAGACCTTTCAACAAGCCCAGAGCGCCGCCTTCCGGCCCCCGCTTCGGCGCCCGCCTTTTCCCGTCCCTTGACCCGCCCCGGAAGCCCGGCCTTTCCGGAGGCTTCCATGGCTGGACTTAATTCAAACCTGAACCTGAACCTGAACCTGAACCGAAACCTGAACCTGAACCGAAACCTGAACCTGAACCGCAGGGCTTAATGCCCGCTGCGCGGCCCGCCGGCCTTCCCCGACGGGGCCGTAACGCCCGCCCTTAAGGCTTTTCCCCAGCGGGATCCCCCTTAAGGCGGCGCCCTCCCGGCCGGCCGCGGCCTTAAGCGTCCACGGACGCTTCGGCGGCCCCGCGCCCCCCCCAGAAAGAAACCTTGGTATGGAAAAAAAACCGCGCCTTCTGGTCTTCGTGGACGAGGCCAACGTTACGAGAGCCGCCTCCAAGCTCTACAGCAAGAGCTTCGAGTGGCAGAAATTCCGGGACTTCCTGGTAGACTACGGCGACTCCCCGAGGGAGCTTGTGGAAATGGCCGTCTACGTCGGCATGCCGCCTGACCAGGCCCGCAGGGAGTCGCGCTCCCGCTACGTGCATTTCCTGAGAAGCCTCGGTTTCCTGGTCTACACCAAGGAAGGGCAGCTGAGGAAGCCCTCCCCCAACTACCCGCGCCCCTACCGCGACCAGCCCGTCGAGTACAAGGCCAACGTGGACGTCATAATGGCCATAGACGCCATGGATCTCTCGCGCCGGATCCGCCCGGACGTGGTCACCCTCGTCACCGGGGACTCGGACTTCGCGCACCTGGCGCACATCATCCGCCGGGAAGGGATAAGGGTCGAGGTGGCCTCGGCCCCTCAGACCCTGTCCTCGGAACTCCGCACCTCCGCGAACGAGCTCATAGACCTGACCAAGCTCTTCTCGACCTTCCCGGCCTACGAGCCCAGGAAAAGCGTGGAGATCGACCAGGGCGCGACGCAAGCCTACGTAACAGCCGCCGCCTCGGCATCGGCCTCCGACGACGACTCCGACGACCCGGACGGACCGGACGGACCGGGCGACCCGGACGACTGACGGGAGCCCGCCCATGACCGCCACCTCCCCCGCCGGGACCTCCCCCGCCCGCCGCCCCCCGGCGGACGCCCGCGGGCGCGCCGCCGCCTCCCGCGGCGCCCCCTCCGCCGCCCGCACCGTTTTCGCGGCCGCGCTTCTCGCGCCTGCCCTCCTGGCCCTGTCCGCAGCTTTCCCTGCCGTCCTGCGCGCCGCGCCTTCGGTCCAAAACTTCGGGCCCTACACCCTCACGCAGGACCGCCTGGGCCCGGGGCTGTGGTACTTCCAAATCTTCGAGTCCCCCCCCGCGAACCCCCAGGAATCC
>JAIRZX010000514.1 GCA_031267005.1 Deltaproteobacteria bacterium | reverse complement strand
CGCGCGGGGCGGCCGGAGCCGCCAGGGGGCTTAAATCCCTCTCGTAGAGGAGCTCCACGAGCCTCCGCTTCTGCTCGGGGTTTTTCAGAACGAGGGTGGTCTTAAACCCGCGCCCGAGCAGGGAGCGGATCTTCCCGGCCAGGGGTTCCAGGAAGCCCACGGATTTGCCGATGGCGCCGGGGAGGCTCGTGAGCGCCCCGGTGGACTCGGTGTCGAAGGCCACGAAGCGCCCGCCCGAGCCGGGCGCCTCCGGCGCCCCGCGCAGCGGGGCCTCCCGGACGGCTACGGAGCCCGCGGGAAGCCGCGCCGCGCCTGCCAGGAAGCTCGCCGGGTCCTCGTAGAGGGACTCCAGGGGCAGGTGCGGCCTCTCGTCCGCGGCGAGGCGGGCGAAATGGTTTTTAAGCCCCAGCCAGGCCGCTTCGCCGGCGGAGGCGAGCCTGGAGGGCTCGTAGAGGACCGGCAGGGCGCCGGAGCCCGCCAGGAATTCCGAGAAGGGGGCCAGGTTGTCGGCGAACAGGGGCGACCAGTTCTCGGCGTCGCCGAAGAGCCTCCCCTCCCTGAACGCCGAGGCCACGGGATGCCACAGCAAATCGAGCCAGCCCTCGGCCTCGGCGAGCCCGACGAAGGCCAGGTAGGCCGCCTCGAGCGTCGCGGGGCTTACCGGGGCCTGGGAAATGGGAGCGAGGTCTACCGACTCCTCCCTGCCCGTGCTCCTCTGGTCGTCCACCTTGAAGCTCCGGATGGAGTCCACCGCGTCCCCGAAGAACTCGATCCTGACCGGGGAGGACCGGCCGGCGGGGAAGACGTCCACCAGCCCGCCGCGCACGGAATAGTCCCCCGGCCCTTCCACCTGGTCGGCCCTCCTGTAGCCGCCCTCGGCCAGGAAGGCCGCGAAGAGCCCGAAGTCCAGCTCCCCGCCCTCCCTGACCGTAAGCGACCTGGACTCGATCTCCCCGGCCGAAGGGAGCTTCCGCACGGCGGCGGGCATGGAGGTGACCAGCACGAAGGGGGGCGCCCCGGCGAGCATCCTCGCCGCCGTCATCCTCTCCCCAGCGGCCGCCACCCCGGAGTACTTCTGCATGAAGGGGGCACGGTCGAAGCCTGGCATGAGCGCCGCCCTCCCGCCGGGCCAGAAGAACCTCAGATCCCCCAGGAAGTCCTCGGCCTCGACGGCGGAGGGCGTCACCACCGCAAGCTTCCTGGCTTTGAACTGGCCCTGCATCCAAAGCGCCACCTGGCGGGCCAGGGCGGACAGCGGGAGGCCGCCCAGCTCCAGGCGCCCCCCCCGCGGGTCGAGCGACGTCATTGCTCCCGAATAGCGTTCCATGTTCCTGGGATGTCCCCCGCGCTGGGCGCGGAGGAAGCTGGCAGATGCCGGCGGCGGGCCGGAAGGCGCGGCCGGGGGCCGCGAGGCGGTGGGTCAGGGGCAGGCCGACGCGGGGCGGGCGGGCTGGCATGCGCCGTCGCAGGGGCCTGACGGCGCGGCTGAGGAATTCGCGGTTCCGCCGCGACCGCGTGGCCTCCGGGAAGGGGCCCCTGAGGGCGCCCGGCGAACTTCAGCCGCCGGGCTTTAGCCGCAAGGCCCCCTGCCTCACCGAGAGGCGGCCCGAAAGCGACGGAGGGTGATTATAGCTGAAAACGGCCGCGAAAGTTCCACCCTCCCGCGGGAAAACGGGAAAATGCCTGCCGGCCTAAACGCCCACCCTGTCCTTCCGTACCGGACGGCCGTCCCCGAACTCAGGCCGGGCTTCCCCGAGGCAGTCCGGGACGGCCGGCCGCGCGTCTGTCCCGGACGCTCGTCCGTGCGGCCCGGGGCCGGGCCTGCCGGAGGCCATCCCAGACGGCCGCCGCCACAGCAGAGGCCATCGGGCCTGGCTGAGGCCGGGGGCCCCGCTGGAGCCTTGTCGCCTTCCTTGCGGTACGCTGCGTCCCCAGGCGCGCGCGGGGCCCGTGATTTACGTCCGGACCCCCGGAACCTAATTGTCTCTTCGCACAAGTTCGCAGTATAATCCGGAAGTTGCCCGGCCATCCCCCTCCCTCAGGGGGGAGGGCCGGGCAGCTCCGTCCTTGAGCGGCCCGAGCTCTTTGGGATAATCCAGCGGTTCTAAACGACAACCGTCCGCCAACCTCGCGAAGCATCGCGATATGCAGCTCCGCCCCCATTATCCCGCAGTATCGGTATTTAGTATCCGCTCACGGGGAGCCGGACCTAATTCCGTTCTGTCGGACGGCGGCCTCCCAAACTGGCCTGGAGCACCTGGGACGGGACCGTTACCGCCTTACGCTTTTCTGTTGCACCCCAATTCCAGGCTGGCCGCCCTCCCCTCCGGCACCGGGCTTGCTTATTCGCGCAGAAGGGTGTCCAGTTCTTCCAGTGAACGGATTTCGCCCCAGCGAAGGAGGATTGAAATGCAGGATATTGACGATTGCGGTTATCCCGGTTGTGTTCCTGACAAGTACACGTGCCAGGTGGACGCGGTCCAGTTCTGGCTCAAGGACGCTGACATAATCAATGATTGGGTCGACGCCGTCGGCTATTTGCACGCGGAGATAGACGAAGACGGGAAAAGGTTGATTCAAGCCACATAGGACGACGGCCTCGAGGTGAACGAGGGCGAATGGCTTGTAACCATATGCTCAGGATGCACGGTTGACGTTTTCACCGACGATAAGTTCCGGGAGCGATTCGCCTCGGCAAAGGAGGATTGAAATGGAAAAGTACGATTCCGCCGAAAAGATAGCCAAGGCCAAAAACAATAAGCGGGAGCCCGAAGAGGCGGCCCACGCTCCCGATGACGAGCGCTTTCTTGCAACCGACGAAGTCAGCCGGATGCTGTCTTTGTCCAGCCGGAGCATAAACCGGATGTTCAAAACGGGCGACTTCCCGCGCCCGCTCGTGATAGGTGCCGGACGGCGAAAGTTCCGGTTTTTAATGTCGGAGGTGACAGCCTGGATGCGGTCCAGGCCGAGGGCCGACGTCTAGCCCCGCTTGCCCTTGCAGGCGGCGACTGCGGGTCGGGGGCGGGCTTTCAAGGAGTCCAGATAGTCCGCCCAGTCCTGCATCATCTTCCGGCGCTCCGGCAGATACTGCGCGTAGGTATAGGACGCGCGGACGGCGTTCCCCTCCACGTGGGCAAGCTGGCGCTCTATCCAATCGCAGTTATAGCCCATTTCGTTAAGAATGGTACTGGCCATGGCCCTGAACCCGTGGGGGGTTATGAGGCCCTTGCGCCCGACGGCTCCGGAAAACGTCCTGCTAAAGCTGACGGCGGGGCGCGTCCGGCCTCCGAAACTGAAAACGGGGCCCTTCTCGTTCCCAAAGGACGGAAGGGCTTCGAACATTCCGATAACCTGCCGGGACAGGGGCACGATGTGCGGCCGCCCCTTTTTCATGCGTTCCGGCGGTATTCTCCAGGTTGCCTCCTCCAAATCGAACTCCTGCCAGACGGCCCCCGCGAGCTCGCCCGGGCGGGTGAAGACGTAGGGCAAGATGCGAAGGGCGGCCCCGGCATCCCCACGGACGCTTTCCAGCGACGCTAGGACGCGGGCGATTTCGTCAGGGTCGGAGGTGGTGTTGAAATGCGCCGTTTGGTGCGGCGCCAGCGCCCCGGCGAGGTCCCGTGTGCAATCCCTTTCGCATCTGCCCGTTGCTATTCCGTAGCGGAGGATGCGGCCCAGGACGGATACGGCGGCGCGCGATACGGAAGTCTTCCCGGAGGCTTCTATCGGCCTTGCCAAGTCCTCCAAAATCCCCCTGGGGGTCAAGGCGTTGACGTCGATGTGGCCCAGCCTGGGCATGATGTTGTTTTGGATTATGATTTCGGTGTGGCAGATCGCGCTTTGCCCCAGGATCGGCTTGCGCCTGTCGAACCACTCGGCCCCCAAGTCCCGGAGAGCCAACGGCGGGGCGTCCTCGGGCGGAGTGTCGTTTTTGGCCTTGCGTTTGAAATCGAAGGACGCCTCCCTCGCGGCCTGCAAGCTGAATTCCGGGTATTCCCACAGGCTCCTGCGGTTTTCCTTGTCTCCCCGCATGAAACTGAGCCTCCAGAACTTGGAGCCGCGCGGGTAAACCTCCATGTAGAGCCCCCCCGTCGTAAGCCTTGAAGGGCTTGGAGCGGGGCTTAAGGGAACGGACTTTGAAATCGGTAAGGGACACTGGGCAGCCTCCTTCCCTAGTTGCCCCATTTTTTTGCCCCAAATATCATGGGCTGTCAATGTCTCCAAATAGACCCATGACTACTATAAATTTTCAGAATTTACTATGCTTTATACTGTTCCGACAACATTTTGCTTATATTTTAGGCCAATTGACGCGATCAAGGGGCATGCAGCCTCTCGTCGGCGGCGAGGCGGGCGAAATGGTTTGCAATCCCCAGCCAGGCTGCCTCGCCGGCGGAGGCGAGCCTGGAGGGCTCGTAGAGGACCGGCAGGTCGCCGGAGCCCGCCGGGAATTCCGAGAAGGGCGCCAGGTCGTCGGCGGACAGGGGAGACCAGTTCTCGACGTCGCCGAAGAGCCTCCCCTCCCTGAACGCCGAGGCTGCGGGATGCCACAGCAAATCAAGCCAGCCCTCGGCCTCGGCGAGCCCGACGAAAGCCCGGTAGGCCCCCTCGACCGTCGCGGGGCTTACCGGGGCCTGGGAAAAGGGAGCGAGATCCACCGACTCCTCCCTGCCCGTGCTCCTCTGGTCGTCCACCTTGAAGATCCGGATGGAGTCAACCGCGTCACCGAAGAACTCGAGCCTGACCGGGGAGGCCCGGCCGGGAAGACGTCCACCAGCCCGCCGCGCACGGAATAGTCCCCCGGCCCTTCCTCCTGGTCGGCCCTCCTGTACCCGCCCTCGGCCAGGAAGGCCGCGAAATCCCGAAGTCCAGCTCCCGCCCTCCCTGACCGTAAGCGGCCTGGACTCGAGCTCCCCGGCCGACGGGAGCTGCCGCACGGCGGCGGACATGGAGGTGACCAGCACGAAGGGGGGCGCCCCGGCGAGCATCCTCGCCGCCGCCATACTCTACACCGCGGCCGCCACCCCGGAGCACTTCTGCTTGAAGGGGGCCCGGTCGAAGCCGGGCATGAACGCCGCCCTCCCGCCGGGCCAGAAGAACCTCAGATCCCCCAGGAAGCCCTCGGCCTCGACGGCGGAGGGCGTCACCACCGCAAGCTTCCTGGCTTTGAACTGGCCCCGTATCCAAAGCGCCACCTGGCGGGCCAGGGCGGACAGCGGGAGGCCGCCCAGTTCCAGTCGCCCCCCACCGAGGGTCGAGCGACGTCATTGCTCCCGAATAGCGTTCCATGTTCCTGGGATGTCCCCCGCGCGGGGCGCGGCGGAAGCTGGCAGAGGCCGACGGCGGGCTGCCGGGGCAACGAGGCGGTGGGTCAGGGGCCGGAAGGCTCGACCGGGGGCCGCGAGGCGAAGTGGCAGGGGCCGGTCAGAGGCGCAACCGCGGGCTCACGGACAGCGGCAGGGGCGCCGTAAACGATACCGCGCGCCCTGCGGGCGCTAGGGGCGACGGGGTTTACCCGCAAGGTCCCTATCCGTCCCGCCGGGGCGGCTCGAAAGCAACGGACGGCAATTAAAGCGTAAAACTGGCGCGAAAGTTCCAGCCTCCCGGGGAAAAACCCATGCCGTCCCAGGCGACCGACCTCAACGCTCCGCCTGCCCGTCCGAACCGGACGGACGTCCCCGAAGTCAGGCCGGCCGTCCCCGCGCCCGTACCGGACGGCCGCACCCGCAAACGAGGCCAGCTTCCCAGTCCCCCTCCCGGACTGCCGCGCCCGTCGTGGCCAGCCCGGC
>JAIRZX010000488.1 GCA_031267005.1 Deltaproteobacteria bacterium | reverse complement strand
GATCTGGAGCTGGAGCTGGAGCTGGATCTCCGGCCATGCGTCGAATTTTTTTGATTGCCGGGCGGCCCAAGCGGCGGCCGCTGAGCCAGAGCCGGCCGAAGGCTGGGCCCCCCGGATTCGGGTTAGGGCGGATGGCTAACGAGAGCTCCGTAGCGCGGAACCGCCGCTCCTCGCCTTACGACGGGCCGGAGTTTGCCGTGAACCGGCGCCTCTAGGAGCTTGTAGCTTAACCGCCCGAAGGCGGTTTATCGCGAAACTGAGCGTAAGTTCCACGGGCGATGGCGACGGTAACAAGGGGACGATCGTGAGGGGGGCGGCCGGCGGAAGCAATGCAAGGCTTGGACTATTAGGGCCCTTGCCGCCGCAGAGCCACCCCCCTCCGTTTCTCAGTCGGACGCAGCGTTTGGCCCGGGGCGGCTCGCCCCGGAAGTGACCGCCTGGAGGTAACGGCGGGCTAGACCTATCGTCCCTGCGAGGGCGGCGCCTTTAGAAGTCGGGCGGCGCGTCGGGCGGAAGAGGCCGGGGAACCGGTCGAAGAGGATTCAGAGCGCCGGGAGGAAGCGGCGGTGGCGCCCGCCGAAGGGGGTGGGAACGGGGCAGGTCATATCGCGGAAGGCTTGGTGGGTTGTCAGGCTTGCCCCAGGCGGCGGACTCGGCGGCCATACCCCATTCCGCCTCTCCCGCTGGGCGGAGAGTCAATGCGAATGGTGCGCAAACAACCTTCGGGATACGGAACTGGTTCCGGTGCCTGGCCGAAGGCACCGGCGGAGGGCGCAGGACAAGGCGCGGCGGGAGCCCGCAAGCCAGGCGCCGCTACGCAGCTGGCAGGTCCGTCGGCAAAATTCCGGCGGGGCCGTAGGAGGCCTCTCCCGGGGGCCCGGGCCTCGCACGGAAGGGCTGTCCTGGGGAGGGACCGGAGGATACCGCTGGGGAGCGGGCGGGGGCTCCAGCCGGGAGTGCCCCCCCCCAGCCGTCAAGAGCGCGGCGAGAGGCGCCGGAACCGTAGCCTTCGCCCGGGGCTTCCGCCCGGCGTTTCCACCATCCGCCTGAGCCCGGCGCCTGCTAGGCGATTCCCCTTCGGCACGTCGCGCGGAGCGCCGGTGGCCGGAGCTCGTTCCGCGCCATTGGAGAGCCGTGCGCGTAAGACTCCGTAAGCGGGCTTTGACCGTTCCCTGCCCGCGGTCTTTCTCTAGCCATTAAGAGGGGGACGGCGCGTCCGGTGCGGGATGAAGCCGTAATCCAGGGCGGTCTGCCCCACCAGTTCGCGGCCTCACCAGAACCGCAGGAAGGCAGTTTTCAGTTTGGGGGCCTGCGGCCTGGCCGTTCCGCTGGACCCGGAATCGGGGGCATTCGCCCCCCTCCCCCCGAGCAGTTGCCAGCCCCGGAGGGATTCCCGGTGATTTGGCGCGATGCCGTTGATCGTTTCCCAGCCCCCTTGCGTACAGCGCCATTATTCGGCGCGGGCTCAAGGGAGTTTGGGAAACCGTCCTGGTCGCCAGACGGCCAGGCGGACCGGGGGATCATCGGCCCTACGCGCGCATCGGCCGGGACGGGAAACGCCGTCGCGGCCGGCGTGGCTGAACCGCACTGAAGCGGCTCGCCGGGCGGGCGTGGCGTAACCAGGGCGGGTGCAGCGGCGGGAACCGCAGGGCTGGAAACGGCAGTCGCGAAACTGGGGGCGCGAACGCGAATAGAAAACGAAAACGCAAACGCACGTAAAATCTTAGGGAGACGGAAGCGGCAATCAAGACGAAACGCCAGGGGGGGGCTCAGGTTTCACGGCAGCCGGTCAGTGCTGGAGACGCAAACCGACAGGGCCTCCAACCGAAGTTGGCCCGGGGCGTCACGGAGGCGCCTGGCGGACTCAAGAAGGGGCCGTCCTCCAAGCAGTTTCTTCCGAGTTTCCACGTCCGGGTTTCCGCTTCTGGGAACAGGCGGCGTCTCGGGCCGCAGATGTCCGCGAGGCGGGTTTCGCGGGCGGCTGTTGGCAAGCCGCACGGGGGGTGATTCATGGAGGCAAACGGGAAGGCGACTTCCCGTTCCCGTGCGTCGCGAGTTCGGGATTTACGGTTCTGGGAGGCGGCGGCACACGTCACCCAGCCCTTTTTGAAAGGCGCACCGCATGTCCTTAAGCCAGGATCCCCCGCAAACACCGGTTTCCCGATGGGCCGTCTCCGGAGTCATCATGCGCGGGTAACAGCGGACTCATTTCGCGTCGTTCCTGTGGTTCCCAGCGGGTGGGTGCAGGCAGCAATTTTTTTCGCTGACGGGGGCGGCTTAAAACGCGGGAGGCGCCCTCAGCCCCGGACTGCGCAAAAATTCGGATGCTTGAGGGGCGCGGCGCCATGCCCCCCCGTTGCGCCTTCGGGCACCGCCTCTTCACCGCCAGGATTCTCGGCCCGGGAACAGGGAACAGTCCTTGCGCGGCGCGGCGTGTCCTGGCCCGGCCGGTTACAGGCGAAATGCCGAGGACGGCGGGAGCTGTAAGCCCGGCGCGGTCGAGCTGCGGACCTTGTGCCGCGTGTCGAGTCCGACCGTCCGCATTTTCGGCATTAGGCCGTTTAGTCACTTTGGAGCGCAGAGTTTGCCTCAATATACGTTTCAGCCGGAGGACGGGATTATTTCAATGCGTTTCGAGTAAAGAATTTTTTCGCATCAGCCCCCGGGATGGCTCGCCGTGCGCCGAGCTTTGGGCGGAGTGGTCGGGGGGGATGCTACGGCGAGCGAGGCGAGACGGGATGGACAGGGCACGCGGGAGTTTGGCACGGCGTCCGTGGGGCGGGCAGGAATGCCTGGGCCGGCACGGTCGGCAGCGCGTAGGGCTTGGACGTGCGGCTTGGGCGGGAAGACCAGTTGTCACAGCTAACGGTATAGTAATAACTACAAATTTTTTTAACTACGAAATAGCAGTATGATGAAAATATGGAAATGATTAAATTTTTTATGGAAAAGTATTGCATGGAAACTTGCTCTGGGGTATATTGGATTTCAGCCAAGAGTTGCAATCGGTTTCTGGCGTCTTGCCAAGATCTTTTCACGGCAGAGAAGTTTCTCTTTAAGAGCCTTCAGCTGTCCGCCTGCCTGCCTGAAAATCACCTGTTCGTCCTGACCTGACCTGACCTGACCTGACCTGACCTGACCTGACCTGACCTGACCTGACCTGACCTGACCTGACCTGACCTGTCCTGTCCTGTCCTGTCCTGACCTGACCTGTCCTGACCTGTCCTGTCCTGTCCTGTCCTGTCCTGTCCTGTCCTGACCTGACCTGACCCGGCTCCTTGACCGAAATCCTTTCGTTTCTTGACTATTAACAAGGAAGTGGTTTAACATGATATTGCCACGGAGGTACGAGAGCATGCCCGACAATGAGAACATAGACCAGGAAGCCCTGCCAGTCCTTTCCGAGCAGTCCGCTACTACCCAGGGCCAGGCACTCCAGTACCCGCCCGACCAG
>JAIRZX010000435.1 GCA_031267005.1 Deltaproteobacteria bacterium | reverse complement strand
ACCGGTTATGAGCCGGGGGCTCTACCATTGAGCTATTGGCCCGGAGCCTCGCCGCCGAAGGCGATCGGGGCGTCGGGCCCGCGCGGGCCGTCCGACCCGTCCGGTCGCGGAACTTGTATGTTTACCACACGCCGCTCGCGATTTCAAGGCTTCCGGGGCCCCGCGGCTCCGGGCGCTCCGGGCCTCCGGCTTTCGGCTTCGCGGCGCCCGGCCCAGCGGCCCAGCGCCTTAGCGTCGGCGCGGTGGCCCTGGCGCGGGCCCCGGCGGCAGAACCGGAGGCGGCCCGCCGCAACCTTCCGGGCGTGTGGAATTTTTTTCAAAATCCTGCTAAATTATCCTTCGGGTCGGGGCCAATCCTTATCATCCGGGGGAGCCCCCGCTTTTTTTTCGGGGAGGCCGCCTTGCCCTTTCGGGCAGCCTTGCGGTCTCTTTCCCTCGGACGGTCCGCCCAGCTGGCGCCTCAGGCGCGAGCTGGGCGCTTTGGGGGGGGGCGCCCGGAGCGCTTCAGCCCGCCTATCGGCCGCACGTTCGGGCCGGCCGGGATCCCCTCGGATTTACCGCGCCCCGGGGGCCCCGGTCGGCCCCGGATTCCAATCCAGGCCTGCGGCGGGGCTTGCCGCAGCGGGGCTTCCGGAGCACGGGTGCCCGGACGCTGCCCGAAGCGCCCGCCCCTTCGGGCAGCCCGTCCGAAACGCCCGCCCCTTCGGGCAGCCCGTCCGAAACGACCGTCATGGAGGAAACATGCAGATATTCGCTTGGAAGGGAATCAACTTCAAGGGCAAGAGGCGGAGCGGGACCATGGAGGCCCAGGACACCCGCCAGGTGGAGGCCTTCCTGAAGCGGCTCAGGATCTCCGACTACACAATCAAGGAGGCGCCCAAGGACCTGTTCTCGGGCATGGCCATGTTCGCGCCGAAGGTCTCCGTGAAGGACATCATGCTCTTCACGAGGCAGTTCTCGACCATGATCGACGCCGGCCTCCCCCTCGTGCAGTGCCTTAAGATCATGGCCGACCAGTCGGAGAACCCCACCTTCAAGTCAATGGTCCGGGACATCAACAACTCGGTCCAGTCGGGGGCCACGCTCTCGGACGCGCTCAGGAAGTACCCGGACCACTTCGACAGCCTGTACTGCAACCTCGTGGCCGCCGGGGAGACCGCCGGTATCCTCGACACCATCCTGAAGCGCCTGGCGGAGTACATCGAGAAGGCCGAGAAGCTCAAGAGGAAGGTCAAGGGCGCCATGGCCTACCCGCTCATCGTCGTGGGCGTCGGCGTGGTGGTCATGCTCGTCATCATGATCTTCGTCATCCCGACCTTCCAGGAGATGTTCGAGGGCATGGGCAGGGAACTCCCGGGCCTCACCCAGCTCGTCATCGACATGTCCGGCGTCGTCATCCACCAGTGGTACATCCTGCTCCCCGCCGTCATCGCCATGTTCATCGGCCTGAAGAAGTTCATCAAGACCGAGGTGGGGGCCTACCTCTTCGACCGCTACTCGCTCGTCGTCCCGATCTTCGGGGACCTAGTGCGCAAGGTCGCGGTCTCCAAGTTCACCCGCACGCTGGCCACCATGCTCCAGGCTGGCGTGCCCATCATCACGAGCCTCGAGATCGTGGCGGGCACCGCCGGCAACAAGGTTGTCGAGGAGGCCTTGAACGACTCCAGGGCCGCCATCGCCGAGGGCCGCCCGCTCGTGGACCCGCTCATCGAGTCCCAGGTCTTCCCCAACATGGTCACTTCCATGATAGCCGTCGGGGAGGAGGCCGGCGCCCTGGACGCCATGCTCCTCAAGATCGCCGACTTCTTCGACGACGAGGTGGACGCCGCTGTCGAGACCGTCATGACCATGATAGAGCCCCTGATGATAGTCTTCCTGGGCGGCACGGTCGGAACCCTCATCATCGCCATGTACCTCCCCATCTTCGGCATGGGCGCGGGAATGAGCTGAAAGTCCTACCCTGCCCGGCCCCCGGGGCCCGCCTCCGGACCGGCCCAGGGGCCAGGAGGCGTCCGGGGGAATGCCTCCCTGCGGCCCCGGGAGGGGCCCAGGCCCCCCCCGTCGGCTTGCCTCCCCCGGCGGTTTCACTCCCTGCGGTCTTGGTTGCCTGCGGTCTTGACCGCTAACTGGCCTTGGCGAACCGCCGCCTTCCGTCAGGCTTTTACGAAAGGATCCTTCCGTCAGGGTTTTACGAAAGGATCCTTCCGTCAGGGTTTTCGAAAGGATCCTGAAGGGGCTCTGGTCCGGCGGCAGGACTTGGACCGCTTTCCGGGTTTCGGCGGAACCTTTCCTGTTGGCGGGGCCCCTGCCGTCTTATGGAAGTCGAATTTCTGCTGGTTTTTGAAAACGGACCGGGCGCAAGATTCACACTGTTAAATTCTGGTTTAAAAAATTACATGTTTTTCTGATAAACTGGACAGTTCTTTTCAATCCATAGAGTCTTTGAAATAAGAACTATATATGTTATTCATTCCGGCAAGAACTGATATTTGTTTTCCTGAAATCTCAAAAAGGGTTAGGAAGACAGTTCCGCGTTTAACTAAGCTCATATGGATTACGTTTTCGACGTGCCTATTGTAAGTGAAGGCGGAACTTATTTGAGGAAAATCTGTCCCCGGAATAGTTTAGAGTAAATATGGCGTTTCCAATCTGAAACTATAAGAATTAACTTAAGAAGCTGAAGCGGCCAAGGAAGAAGCCAAGGAAGAAGCCAAGGAAGAAGCGAAAGAACTAGCTAAAGAAGAAGAAGGCAGGAAAGAACAATAAATCCATGGTTAATAACTCATGCCTTAGCTAGTTAAGAAAGTTTCAGTTAAACAGGAAAATTAATCAATAATTTTCGGAAACGCACTGAACAGAAACCTTGAAAAATATCTTCGGAAAACCCCTTTCCGTTATTTATGGCGGAGTGAATAATTCGCTTTAACAAAGACGACCGAGGAAAAAGCATTTTCTTTATAATTATAAATTTACAAAATAACAAACACTTGGCAATATAATCCTGATTGGCATAATCAGGTCAATTAGGCGCTCGTTATCAAATCGGGCTGAAACGGAAGTTTTCCGGCCCTCGCCAGCGCCTGCCTGCTCCCCCCGCTCCGTCCCAGGCTGTCCCCCGATCCCCCAGTCGCCGGACCCGCGATCCCCCGCCTTTCCAGCCGTCACCGCCCCTTGGGCCGTCCGCCCCCGCGCCGCCCCCCAGCGTCCACTCCCCAAAGCGTCAAGAGACCAGCGCAGGCACTACATGCAGTGGTTCCCCAGGAAAATCGAAAAGAGCCGCCAGAAGTGGCTCTTCGTGTTCCGGCTAGTGACCAGCATCTTCGTGGCCGGGATCATAGTCATATTGCACCTGGACGGGAGGGCACCGAACTTCGAGGGGAGATGGGCCGCGGCCACCGTTCTGGCCGTGATTCTGAGCTTCGGGCTGGCGGTCACCCACTACCTGATCTGGCCCAGGCTGATGGGGCCTCCCGGGCAGATAACCATACAGGTGCTCTCGGACATCTCGATCGCCTCGGTGCTCATAGTGGTTACCGGGGGCAGCGAGAGCTCGCTGGTAATACTGTTCATCTTGACGGTTGTGAACAGCGCCTTCCTGGGCGGGCTGAAGGTCTCCTTCATCGCGGCGACCCTGGCCACCGGCGCCTGGGCGGGCATAGTGGACATGCACTACTACGGCTACCTGCCGGGGCTGCCGCCTTTGGGCGAACACATAAACTCCAGCGAGCTCGCCGTAAACATCCTGGTCAACACCGGGGCCTCCTACATGGTGGCCATCCTGGGAGGGCACCTCTCCTCGCAGCTGGACATCTCCAGCCAGGCGCT
>JAIRZX010000403.1 GCA_031267005.1 Deltaproteobacteria bacterium | reverse complement strand
ACCTTGGGGGTCTTTTCCGGGACAAGAGAGGCATCCAAGGTAGGCGCGCTTAAAGTTTCAGGCATAAATCCCATCGCCCGGCTCCGGATCTTCCGGGCCTAAGTCCTAATCCAGAGGCCGGACACTCCGGCTCCCCTCTTCTTTATACCACAAAGCCCCCTCCCTTGGCTATCAAAAAGGGCTTATCGCGCCGACAGGGGGCCGGCCGGCGTCCAGGCCCCGCGGCCCGGCCCGGGGCGGCGGCTTGGGGGACTCGCGTTAAGGTGGGGGGCGGTGCATTCCACCGCGCTCCCCGGGCGTCGCGGCCCGGAAAAGGATCCCCCCCTGCGGCCGCGAGAGGCCGCCGCCCGTGACCGCACGCACCGTCCGACGGAGGCCTGCTTGGGACCGGGGGAAGGCGATGGAGGCCGACGGGGGCCTGCTTGGGACCGGAGGATGGCGGAGGAGGCCGGCGGAGGCCTGCTTGGGACCGGGGGAGGCCGAAGGAGGCCGGGAACGCTCCTCCTGCGTCCCAAGACCCAAAGGCCAGCAGGAATGAAAGAAAGCCGAAAACGGGATCCCCCCCGCCGGGCCGCTGGGAGGGCCGCCCGTTCGGAACTCTCCCGCTTCGCGCCTCCCGCCCGCCAAGACTCCCAGCTTCCCGGAAACCCCTCCCTATCGCCCCGGCGCCCGGCGGAGGCGGCGCTGAAGTTCCCCTCGGCGATGTCTGCACCTTACCGGGCAGACACTGTTCGGGCCGCGCCCCGGAGTCCGGGCCGCTCTCCCGAAGGCGTCGCCCTCAGCCGACGGCCCGCCGTTGCACCGGGTCGGCAAGTCCCTCCGGCGCCCTAAGGCCCGTTTCCCTGGCGCCGGCTCCTCGGGGCCCGGCTTCCCTGAGGCCCGGTTCCCAGGGCCCGGCTTTCCTGAGGACCGGTTCCCGTGGCCTGGCTCCCCGGGGCCCGGCTTCCCTAAAGGCCAGGTTCCCGGGGCCCGGCTTCCCGGGGCCCGGCGGCCGTCCGGGCTAGTTGCCCAAAAAGCTCCCTGCCCCGCTTATGAGGAGCTTCAGGTCGTCGTCGGTAAACCAGAAGCCCAGCCCGACGAAGGGCGAGGAGCGGTGGAGATCGCTTATGAAGTCGTCGTAGCCGGCGGAGATGTACATGAACTTCCAGAAGCGCCAGGTGGCCATGGCCCGGAGGTGCGGGTTGTGGTCGAAGTCGCCGCTGAAGGCCTCGAAGGTCAGGGTCAGGTCGTCGTCGAAGGCCAGGTAGTCTATGCCTATGCCCGCGCCCGACTCTATGATGCCCCCTCGGATGACGAAGTCGTAGAAGCGCTGGGCTATCTGGGCGTTTATCTTCAGCCTCGACCGGTTCCGGGCCTCCTCGGTGTAGCTGCCCCCGGGGCCGGAGAAGTCCCTGCGCTCGTAGCTCCCGAAGTAGTCGGCCGTAACGCCCAAGAGATAGTATCGGTCGGGGGAGGTGTAGATGCGCACCCCCGCCCCGCCCTTCATGAAGTTGAAGCGGGTCATGAAGTCCGCCCGGAAGTCCAGGGCTATGACTATGTCGTCCCCCTTGTCCAGGTACTCGTTTACGGAGTCCAGGGCCTGGTCTATCTTGTCGGCGGTTCCCGAATCGTTCACGAGCCTTCCCAGGGTCCCCTCCCCGGAGGCGATCTTCTGGGTGACGTCCCTGATGGAGGAAAGGGAGCCCCTCAGTTCCCTCATGACGGTGTCGTCGTAGATGAGCTGCCCCAAAGTCCCGGAACCGCTCGATATCTTCTCGGTGATGTTCTCTATGTTCTTGGACACCCGGTCCAGGCTGGCCAGGGTCTCCGAAAGGCCCGGGCCGTTGTCCTTCACCAGCTGGTTTAAGTTCGCGGACATCTCCCGGACGTTGTCCATTATCTCCCTCAGCTCCTGGCCGCCGCCGTCGGCGGTGAGGGAGGAGGTGAGCACCTTCAGGTCGTCGGCCACCGAGGAGAGTTTCTGGAGGAGCACCCCCAGGTCCTCGGCTGACTGCGTGTTGGAGATGGTTTCCCCCGGCTTGAGGGACCCTTCGCCTCCGGCCCCCGGCACCAGCTCCACGTACTTGTCCCCCAGGATGCCCTGAGCCTTTATCTGCGCCCGGGTGTCCGTGGGCAAATTGACTCCGGTCAAGATAAACATGGTCACGTGCGCCCTGCCGTCCCGGAGGGTTATCTGCCCCACGCGCCCCACGCTTATGCCCGCCACTTCCACGGAGACCCCGGTCTTCAGGCCGGAGACCTGGTCGAAGTCCGCGTCCAGCTGGTAGTAGCCGGTGTCGTAGCTCTTGAAGCCGCCCAGGCGGATGGCCATCCAGGCGGTGACGAGCAGGGCGGCCAGAACGAACAGGCCGACCTTAATTTCCGTTGAGGTTTTGTACATTGCGAATCCCGGAAAGAGGGCCTTAAGGAGGCGAGCGGCCCCGGGCCGTCGGCCGCCGGGCGCTTCCGCCGCGGCCTGGGCCTGGAGTGGCGCCCAGTTATGTTCATGCCCGAAGGGGCCGGAACTTCAAAGCAACCGAAAGCGCCCGGAAAAGGACCCGGACGCGTGCCAGTGAAGGCGCGCGGCGGCGGAAGGCTGAGGGCGCAGGGCCCTTCGCGGCCGCCGCGGGGTAAAAAACCGATGCCGGAAGGCCCGAATCCGTTGCCGGAAGGCCGGAATCAAAGACCTGGAGGGCCGTCTTCCGGCCGGGAGGCGCCCCCGCGCCCGGAACGGTGAAAAGCGCGAGCGGACAGCCCCGCCCTCCTTCGGGCCTCTAGCCCTCCCCGGCGCAAGGCGCCCCTCAGCCTCCTGAGATGAACTCCCTCACGGCAGGTATCCGGCTCTCCCGGAAGTCCCTGGGGGTGCCGGTCAGGATCACGCGGCCTTCGTGGATTAGGCTCACCTGGTCGGCTATGGAAAGCACCGCGGCGATGTCGTGGGAGACGACCACGCAGGTGGCCCCGGTGCGGTCCCGGGTGTCCAGGATGAGCGAGTCCACCTGGGTGGAGAGTATCGGGTCCAGCCCGGTGGTGGGCTCGTCGAAGAAGAGCACCTTGGGCTCCATGATGAGCGCCCTGGCGAGGGCCACCCTCTTGCGCTCGCCGCCTGAAAGCTCCGAGACGCGGGCCGACTCCCGCCCCTCCATGCCCAGCTCCGAAAGGAGGGCCCTGACCCTTTTCCCGGCCGCCGCCGGACGCATCGTGCGGTGGTACCAGACGGGAAAGGCGACGTTCTCGGAGACGGTGAGCGAGTCGAACAGCGCCCCCTCCTGGAAGAGGAGCCCCATCTTCCTCCTCAGCTCGGTAAGCCCCTTCGAGGCGCCCTGGGAAATCTCCCGGTTCCCGTACCAGATTTCCCCGTAGTCCGGGGCGATGAGGCCGGTCAAGTGCTTCAAAAGCACCGACTTGCCCCCGCCGCTCCGGCCTATCACGAAGTTGACGCGGCCCGCCTGGAGCGTCACGTCCACGCCTTTCAGGACCTCGTTCGCGCCGAAGCTCTTGCTGAGGTTCCTGACCCTTATCTCGGGGGCATCCGTCGCCACGGGATCCTGAGGCCCCCTTCCTAGAACATGATAGCGGTAAGGATGAAGTCCCCCACCAGGATAGCCACGTAGCTCACCACCACCGCCCCGGTGGTGGCCCTGCCCACGCCCTCGGCCCCGCCCTTGCAGTAGAACCCCGCGTAGCACCCCACGCTCGTGAGAATATAGCCGAAGAAAGCGCTCTTGACCAAGCCGTCCAGGACGTCGTCCATCTTCACTATGTCCTGGATCCTGCCCGCGAACTGGCCGGGGTCCAGGCCTTTGACCACGGCCACGACGTAGCCGCCGCAGACGCCCACCGCGTCCGATATGGCGGTAAGGAGCGGCAGCATCACGATCCCTGCCAGGATCCTGGGGCTCACCAGGTACTTGACGGGCTCCGCCGCCATGACTGTCAAGGCGTCTATCTGCTCGGTCACCTTCATGGCCGAGAGCTCGGCCGCCATGGAGCTGCCCACCCGCCCGGTCACCATGAGCGCCGTAAGGACCGGCCCCAGCTCCCGCGTCATGGCCATGGCCACCGTGGGACCCACCATGCTCTCCGCTGAGAACATCCTGAAGCCGTAGATGATCTGCAAGGTGAAGACCCCTCCGGTGAACGCCCCCGTCAGGATCACCACGAAGAGGGAATCGACCCCCACGGACTCCATCTGCTTCAGGTAGCCCCTTATCCGGAAAGGCGGCATGAAGATGGACAGGAAGGCCCTGGCCGAGAGGATTGAGTACCGGCCCAGGTGGTAGACGGAGTCCAAGGCCGCCCTGCCCATGACGGCGATAGGATTCAAAAGTTTGGAGGACACGCTCGGGAAAGGGTCTCCTTCAGGCTGGCGTGAGGCCGACGGCCTGCCGCGGCCTGGGCGCGAAACGGGATATAAGGGGTAACCGGAGGTTTAAGCCCAAGGCCGGGCCCTGGACTGGGCCCGGAACAGGAGGCGGGACAACGGGGGACCGGACGGCCGGAGCCGGGCCGGACGGCTGGAGCCGGGCCCGGAAACTCGGCCGTAGGCCCGCGGGACATGGCGCCGAAAGGTACGGGACGGAGCAGGGCGAACCGGCACGGACACGCGCGAACCAGCATTTGCCCGCCCGGCGCTTTTCGGAACCGGGCGGACCCTTTTCGGAACCTCCGGAACCGTTCGGCGCAAGCCCGCCCGGCTCCCGGCGGAACGGGGCCCGGCGCTCCAATGCCCGGCACGGGACTTCCCGTGAGGACGGAAAGCCGGAAAGAGGAACGGCGCGCCGGGTACGCCCCGGAGGCGTAGCGGTAAACAGGGAGTGTCCTATTTTTGGAAGTCCTTCGAGAGGCGAGCCGAGGCCAAATGCCTTGCGCCTGAAGCCGGTTGAGGCCAGGGGGAGCCCCCCAGACAAAGACTTCGCCTATACATGGTATCCAAAAGGGGCTGCTGTTTCAAGACCGGGGCGCCCGTTCCCTCAAGGGAAATTCCCTGAGCCGCGTCCGGGCGCGGGGCCGGAATCGCGCCGCCGACGCGGAATCCCCGGCTTTCGCCCGGCAGAGCCCGGAGGGGAACAAGATCGCGCCGAAAAGGGAAACCTTTCCGGAGAGGGGGAATATAGCCTAATCTTCAAGCGCATTCAAACGTTTTGCGATTATCAGGGACCCATTCCGGCCTGCAGTTGGAAATAGATTGCGCGCCCTCTCCGCGCCCTTGCCGCCTGGGGAAGGACGGCCCCCGCCATTTTGGCCGCAGCGCCATTTTCCGGTTTTCCTGAGCTTGTCTCGCGCTTTGCGCGGATGACTGTCTTATCGCCTTTGCCTCAAGCTTTGCGGCAAATATGTGACCGGCACCCGCTGAGGCGCCGGAACGCCCTTCATTTAGTCGTATCGATACCTTAAAAATTTCAGGATATAGTTAAAATTTAGTGCGTCAGATTCGCATCGGCACTAATTCTTTCCGGGACGGTACGCCTTAAGGCTGGCGGCCTCACGCGGCCGTTCCCGAAAGATATACGCCATTCCGCATCGCCATCATTTTTTCCGGCCTCTTAACGCCGTTCTGTTTCCCCCGCGCCAACGGACTTTTCCCCGTCCCCGGTCCTTTCGCATACTTCCGCATACTTCCGCATCCTTCCGCGCCAGCGCTGTTCCTTTCGCACGCTTGCGCGCCAGTTTCGCTCCATTTCGCTCCATTTCGCTCCGTTGCGCTCCGTTGCGCTCCATTGCCGGCCCTAAAGCCTCTTTGCGCGTCCTCAGCGGGCCCTTTAGCCTCTTTGATCTTCCTTTCCTTTCCTTTACCTGCCCGGCACTCGCGCTGCCCGCGCCTCGTCGCGCTTCCGGGTACTTCCCCGCCGCGCGACGAATCGGCTCTCCCGTCGTCCCCCGGCGCCAAACGGATATCGCGCTAAACCGTATCGCGGCAGTGGCGGAGGGGCGAATGGGCCAGCGCCCCCCCTGGGGGGAGGGAGATTTCATAATGAAGCCGCAAGGGGCGCCCTGTCGCGTTCGCGAATGATTTCAACGCAGCATTTGCCAAGCTTGCCCGCTCCGCCGCCCCCGTTGTTTTTAGTCGCCTAAAGCCTTATATTTATGGCATTGCCTGTGTTTCCCAGGCCGGGCGAACCCCAGCCCGCCGCCCGGTTCCCCCGCCCGCTCCCAGCGGGTCACGCGGCGCCCGTCCCGCCGTCCCGGCACTTTCCGGCGCCTCCAGCCCCTCGCCTTCCGGCCCTGCGGCGAGCAAGGGCCTGAACGTCCCCTGGCTGTCCTGCCGAAACGGCCCATATGGCCCGAACGGTCCACATGCCCCGTTCACACTTATCCCCTAAGGAGCGGTCCAGATGGGTGATGTACTGGTCGCGGTCAAAAACAACAAGCTGTTCGAGACCCTGGCCAACGCCTGCAGGGACCGCGGCTTCGCGGCCGTGAGGGCCCAGAACCTGGACGAGGCCGAAGCAATGCTCCCCGAGGGCCGCTACTCGGCCCTCATCGTGAACCTGGACGAGCTCCAAACCGCCAGCGAGAAGAAGATAGCGGCCCGCATACGCGAGCTGCCGCCGGCCATGAAGCTCCTCGGCCTTGGGGCGGGAGCGACCCTAAAGACCGTCACGGGCTACATCAGGGCTGGGCTCAACGACTTCCTGCCTCTGCCGCCCGATCCCCTCGAGCTGGCCCAGGCGCTCACGAACATGCTCGGTTCCTTCGCCGACGCGACCGGCCAGGGGGCCCAGGCCGCGTTCGCGGCGCCGCGTTCCCCTTCCGCCCCGCCCCAATCCGGCCCCTCCGCCGCTTCGGGAACCTCCGCTGCCTCGTCCTCCCCCTTAGCCTCCCCCGTATCCCCCTCTTCCGCCTCTCCGGTTTCCGGCGGCGCCGCACTTCCTAACGCCACGGGCGCCCATGAGGCAACGGCCGCCTCCGGCGGCGACGGAGGCGGCGGCCGGCATCCCGGCCAGGATCCCGCACTCGCAGCCGTCGTCTTCCCGTCCAGGGCCATAGTGGGGCAGAGCCCCGCGCTCATGAAGCTGTTCAGGATCATCGCCAAGGTCGCGGCAACGGACTCCACGGTCATGGTCCACGGGGAGACCGGCACGGGCAAGGAGCTTATAGCCCGCGCCATCCACCTGTCTTCGCCCAGGAAGGACAAGCCGATGGTCCCGGTCAACTGCGGGGCCATTCCCGAGGAGCTTTTGGAGACCGAGCTTTTCGGCCACGAGAAGGGCGCCTTCACCAACGCGGTGAAGGAGAGGGCCGGCCGCTTCGAGCTGGCCCAGGGCGGCACCGTCTTTTTGGACGAGATAGGGGACATGAGCCCCAAGCTCCAGGTGAAGCTCCTGAGGGTCCTCCAGGAGCACGAGTTCGAAAAGGTCGGCGGCGAGCGCACCATCCGCGCCGACATCAGGGTCATTACCGCCACCCACGTGGATCTGGCCAAAGCGGTCCGGGAGGGCCGCTTCCGGGAGGACCTCTACTACCGCCTGAACGTCATCCCGGTATCCGTCCCCCCCTTAAGGGACCGGGCCGCCGACATACCCCTCCTCATCGAGTTTTTCCTGAAACGCCTGCGGGAGACCCGCGGCTCCTCCGTCGTAGGCGTGGATCCCCCGGCCCTGGCCCAGCTCTGCTCCTACCGCTGGCCCGGCAACATCCGGGAGCTCGAGAACCTGATGGAGAGGATGGTCATCCTGGCGGACGGAAACGTCCTTACCGAAGAGGATCTCCCTACCTGGATCAGGTCCGTCCCCGACCCGGCCGACGAGGCCCGCGACGAGCTTTTGAAGGGCTTCATGCTGGCGGACGACGATCTCCCCCCGGGCCCGGCCGGCTCCCCGGACCAGCAGCCGGATGCCGCCCGCGGCCCGGGCGGTTCCGGGTTTGCGGATTCCTGCCCCGGACTGACCCCGGCCGCGGTATCCCCGCCGGGCGCCCGGCCGCCTTCGATCCCGGACGGCGGGCCCGGCGCCTGGGCCGAGGCCGGAAACGCCGCGCCTTCCTGCCCTTCCGCGCCTCCCCTTCCTGAATCCTGCCAAGCCCCCGCCGGCGGCGGCCTGGGTCCTGGAGATGAGGCATTATCTGGCACAGAAATCGCTCCAAATCCCGCTGGGGTGATCCGCCCGGCGGCCGGAGGCGATCCTTCGGCGCAGGGCAACCCCGAAGCCTCCGCCCGCCCCCTCCCGGACGAACTCGCGGCAGTCGTGTCGCCCCTCCTCCGCTTCCCCCTGGACGGCGTCAGCCTCAACGCGCTCATGAAGGACTACGAGGCGAAGCTCATTACGGCGGCCCTCCAAGCCTCGGGCGGCCTTAAGAACAACGCGGCCAAGCTCCTGGGCATCAACCGGACCACCCTCCAGGAGAAGATCAGGAAGAAGTAGCCGGCTTTTGCGGCCGGTGCCGGACCCTGCCCCCAGACGGCATACGGAAGGCAAACAGGCTCAGGGACCGCTACTCCGGCGCCGCGTAATCCGGCGTCTGCTGAAGGGACCCCTCGAGCCTTTTGCCAGAGCCGCTTCCAAGGGGTTCACAGCTTTGAGGAACGCCCTTGGGCAGCCGATAATACAATAAGGGAGGGGCCTTTCCGCCGCCTTGGACTTCTCCTCCCCGACCGGCAAACCCGCCATTGCCGGGCAAGCCGGCTGACGGGGCTTTACCCGGCCGGCGGCTCCATCCTGCCGAGGCCCAATCCGGCAGTGACTTTGCCCGGCAAGGGGATTTATCGGTATTGGAGATCCTAAAGGTTGTGAAACGCAAGGTTTTGATATGTCCCGCAGCGCCGCGAAGCGGGAGTTCAGCCTGAACTCCGCGGCAGGCGCCCGGCCCCGGCTCTTGAGGGCCAGCGCCCCTAAGCCGGAAAACGACGGATTCAGCTTCCCAAGGCGGCTGACGCCCGACGTCCCCCATACCCGAAAGGCCCCCCCCCGCAGGACCCTGGAAGCCCTTCGTGCCCGCAAGCGCCGCGGCGCCCGACGAGCCGGCGTCCGCTTGAGCCGCCGCACGGGGACCCGCGAGGGCTCGCGGCCCTAAACCTGGCGGCCCGACCCCCGGCGCCCTTAACCCTTCCAGCAAGAAACCCGGCAACCCGTTACCCGGCGGCCGGAAAGCTCCCGCCCGGGCCCCTAATCCGGCCGCCGCACACTAAACGACCATGGCCGATCGCAAAAGACTCCATACCGGCTTCAGTTCTGCGGGCCGCCGCGAGGCGGCCCGGGCGGCAGCCCCGCCCGGGCCCCTGAAGGCAGGGCTCCGGCTTTCGGCGGCTTTGGCGTTTTTGTCCCTTGCCGCGCTGGCATACCCCTCCGGCCTCTCCGTAGCCCAGTCGCCCATGCCGGTGGCGCCGGAGGCTTCGGACCCGATGTCCCTGTTTAACTCCGATCCGCTCTCCTCCCCTCAGCCTTCCCCCCCCCCGCTTATTTCGCCTCCCGCGGGCGAACGAAACGAACTGGAGCAGATAAGCCTGGGCCGCGCCGAAGGCTATACGAGGCTCGTCTTCACCTTCAAGGGGCGGATGGAAGACGTGGTGGTGCGCCGGAGCGACGCCGGCCAGATCCAGGCGGACTTCGGGCCGTCTGACGTGGCCTCGGGCGTCGCCGCCCCCAGCGACGAGCTGGTAAACGAAGTGGCGCTCGTCCAGGACGGGGGCAGGCTCGTGGCGAAAGTGTCCGTAGCCTCCAACCACTTCGACGTGAGGCATTTCCTGTCCAGGGACGGCTTCTCGCTGGTAGTGGACCTGAAGGCCCAGGAGGAGGAACAGGCGGACGCCGGGGCGTTCCCGGCGCCTTCCAGGATGCGCTCCCAGATAGCGTTCGACCCGCCGTCCCTGCCGGAGATCATCCGCGGAGTGTCCTTCTTCGTTGAAAGTTCCCCCCAGCCGGGCACGCCCGAGCGCCTGGTGACGGACGGGCTGGCCGCGGCGGCCTCCGGCGATCTGGATACGGCAATAGGCCTCCTGGAACGCTTCAGGACCGAGAACCCCGGCCACGTGTACAACGATCCCGCCATCTTCCTTTTGGGCGACCTTTACTACGCGAAAGGCCTCCCCGACAACTACCAGGCAGCCGCTGACGCCTGGCGCACCGCCATAGACACCTTCCCGAAGAGCATCGAGGCGCCCCGGTGCGGCTTCATGCTGGCCGAGATAGCCCGCGAGATGGGCTACGCCAACGAGGCCGCCGGGCTCTACCGCCTCGACGCCGAATCGTATCCCGACTCCCCCTGGGCCCCCCTGGCCACCTTGAAGGGCGCGGACATGTCGCTCGCCATGAACCTGAACGAGGACGCCCGCAAGGCGGCAGGCCCGCTGGCCGAGCGCGACCCGCCGGACGCCTGGTCGCTCCTGGCGCTTTTAAGGCTCGCCATGGCCGACTACCAAGACACCCTTTACAGCCAGGCGGTGGAAAAGTTCCGGGACGCGCTGGACAAGGATCCGGAAATCTACGAGCTTTACCCGGGCATGCTCTACGCCATGGGCGATTCTTATTCGTATCTTTCGCGTCCCGATCTGACGGCCATGTTCCTGGAGCACGCGGTTAACCTCGAACCGGACCACCCTAAGGCGGACGTGATGCTGGCGAGGATCGGGAACGCCCTCCAGTCCATGGGGCGGGGGTCCGAGGCCATCAGCTACTTCAGGTTGGCCAAGGCCCTCTTCCCCGACCGCGACGGCGGCCTGGTGTCCCAGATCCGCCTGGCCGACATGGGGGCCTTAAGCTCCTTCTTCCAAGGCGACCAAGTCTTCGACGCCCTGGAGCGCGGCGCCCGGCAGGCGACGGTCAAGATGTACGACCAGATCATCACCGCCGCTTCGCAATCGCCCCTCCTCCAGCTGGCGTACCTGAAAATAGGCCAAGCCCAGGCCGCGGACGGCGAGAATTCCGAGGCCATACGCTGGCTCCGCGAACTCGTGAGCAAATACCCGAACGGCGTATTGGTGGCCGAGGCGAAGCCGATTCTTTCCCGCGCGGTGGTGAACGAAGCCACCCAGCGCTTCAACTTGGGCGAGTACGACAAGATAGAAGGGCTGAACCTCAACAACTCGTCCTTTCTGGAGGGGCCGGACAAGCTGAGGTTCCTGAGGCTCCTGGCCCAGTCTTACGAGAAACTCGGGCGTCCGGCGGAGGCGCTGGAGGTCTGGAAGGAGATCCAGCAGAACTCACCCGAACAGAGGCTCTCGGACCAGAAGAAGCTGATATCGTCAGCCCTGGACGCCGGGCAGCCGCAGGAGGCCTTCGACCAGATAAAGAAAACGGCCGCAGAGTTCCCGGAAGAAAACGACTGGCTATACGCCAGGCTCTTCGACACGGCGGCGGCCTTCGCGGCCCCCCGTAACGACGCCGCCGTAGCGGACCTGCTCCGTTTCGCGGACGACCCCGTAGTCGCCCCGCTCACCGACTTAGTCCAGCTTGCCCTGTCCCAGGCGGCGTCCATAGAAGTCGAGAACGGCAACTTCGACTCGGCCTCGGCGCTCATGGACCGTTACCGCCGCGACTACCCGGACGACGAACTGGCGCCGGAATACCTCCTTACCCAGGCCAAGATGGACCAGCGCCAGAACCGCGCGGCTCGCTACTGGGACAGGCTCTCCGAGTTCAGGATGCGATACCCCGATGACGAGCGCGTCCCTTCCACAATCCTCGAATCCGTCGAGGACGCCAGGAATCGAGAGCGCCCCGAGGACGCCTGGCGCTACGAGGAGCTCTACCGCCAGCTTAATCCAGGCGACGTAGTCGGCCGCAAGATGCTCCTGGACCGGGCCGAGGAGCAGTGGAGCGCGGGCCGCCACGACCGCGCCATTGACACCGTGAGGCTCTTCCAACGCGAATACCCTGACGATCCCGAGGCCGCCCAAAGCTACCTGAACGCCTACCGCAAGCTCTACTCGGCCAACAGGCCGCGCGAAGCCTTCGGCTTTTTGAGGGACATGAGATCCCGCTATCCCGAGGATCCCCTCACCAAGGAATCCTACCTGGCCGAGTACCGGGACGCCGTGGCAGCCCGGTTCCCCGACGAAGCCTTCGCCGCCTTCGACGAGTTCCGCGCCCGTTACCCGGACGACCCCAGGATACCCGATCTCCTGCTGGAGAAAGCCAAGGACTACCTGGTCTTCAACCGTCCGCAGGAGGGCGTGGAGGCCTGGCACGATTTTCTGGACAGCTATCCCAACGATCCCAGATCGGGCGATCTTACCCTTCTGGCCGCCCGCCAGGAATTGAAGACCGGCGACCCCCAGGAGGCCCTAAACGGCTACCGGGAATACCTGGACAGCTTCCCCGTCCATCCCGAGCGCCCGGAAGTGCTTTTGGAGATGGCGGCCATCGAAGGCTCCATGGGCTTGAACGCCCACGCCTACGACGATCTGGAAACTTTCCGGCGGGAGTTCTCGGGGCGGCCCGAAGAGGCCCAGGTCACCTTGGACGAAATCGGTTACGCACGTGCCTTGGGACGTATCCCAGACGCGGTGGCCTTGTACGACATCTTCCGCTCCGACTTCCCCGCCCACCCGCAGTTCCGCCAGACCTTTTTGGACGAAACCTCAATGCTGATGGGGGAGGGACTCGAAGCGGAGGCGCTGGGCGTCCTTGAGGACGGGGTCGTCAGGAGCCCCGGCATCGACGACGCCCCGGAGGTTCAGGAACTCCTCTTGTCCCTCTATTTAAACCAAAACAGGGTGGAGGACTGGGCGGGCGCGCAGGAAGAGTTCCTGGGGCGCGACCAAAACCCCGGCGAGCATTTGGCCGAACGCTTCACCCGGTACGCCCAGGTAGCCAAAGTTTACCAGGAGCTTGACCGCGCCGCCGACGCCCAGCGCAACTTCGACCAAGCCATGGCCAACAAGCCCCCGGACGCCTCGGGCGAGGATCTGTACGCCATAGCCGGCGGTTACAGGCGGATGGGTTTAAACGACAGCTATCGCTCCGTTTTGCAGGTGATGAGCCAGTTATCAGACCCGCTGTGGCAGAGGGTGGCCAACCAGGAGCTGGCCCAGGGTTAAGCGCTTTCCCTTTCCTATCCGGCACTGCTTGTTGTTGCAACGGATGTCTTGACGCAATTCGGCTTGTAGTATATCTTGTATTTATTACGAACGCCGTTTTTCCATAACTACAGAACCTCTGCCGGAATATCATACTGACGGCAGGGGTTTTTTATTTATCTGTGTCAATTTTTTTTATTTTTAGGTAAATTTTTTTTAATGATTTTGTATTTGCAGAATTTGTTTAGCATCCCAATCGGTTAATTTGTTACTGACGGGTTTTTTTACCAGTAATTTACGTGAAAGTTTGTCACAAAAACACCGAGAACTTACCAAAAAAATTTTTTATTAAATTCTATTTTTTAATTTTTAGATTATCTAAAAAAATTATATTTTAAATTAATGTTTAAGTAATCTACGGCAGTTTTTAAAATATAAAGTTGATTTTTTCTATATGCTGTCTAACAGCTTTACAAACACTTAAAAACAACCATAAAAGGATCTGCCTTAACCCCTAAGTTGCTTTCAAATACGAGATATATTTACAATCCTCATTATTCTATTAAAATATTTTTTTGGTTTTTCAAAACTAGATCATTACAACAAATAATAAAATTTACAAATTTTTTAATCTTAGGCGGGTTCATATCTAAAACTTCTCAATATTTCAATTTTAATCATAATAATCATTTTGAGGCAGTGTAAATAATTGAAAATTTACTGATGCGCAATTTCAATGGTTTAAAAACTACAAATTATACTTATGCCGAGATATTATAACCTATAATTGTTTTAAAGCGCCTTACGGTTATATACAGCTTGTTCCAAACCTCAATTTTGACAACCTTTTCCACGAAGACCAACTTTACCTATGACAAATAACCTTAAAAAATCCTCTCACTTTGATTTTAAGCCGTAACCTAAAATATTCCTTTCATTTTTTTTAAACCATAACTTATTTTTTAATTTTACGTTTTAAATAATATAAACGTTAAAAATTTTTTTTAATTATTTTGTTTTATGCTTTGCAAAACATTTAGTTTTTAAATTTAAAACAATACTAATGTTTACTATTTCGATAATTTTACAATTTTTCTTTAATATCCTACTCACATACTTTTCCCGACCTAAAACAGATGCGCCTGGAAATTCGTTCTTTAGTTTAAAATAATTGTACCCATTCAGCTCCATTTCGGGAGCGGAGTACACCTCTTCATATCTCAAACAAATCCTACAACAAATGGGACATCGAACCCTAACTCGTTATGCTTTGATTTGTTCTATAAAAGTAACTCACCAAGATGGACTCAATTGGTGGAGCTTGTAAACCTAAAAAATAACTATATCAGTTGCCTTCCCTCATATACAATGGGCTACTTAGTGCATCAATAGAATCCGCAGTTAAATCAAAGAAAAAGTGAGGGTTAGGTCGTGACCCCAAGGCCACACTGGTTTATTTTTGGAAGAGCGAGCTTCGTTATCAACATTGATAGCGGGGATCATATGAAAAAAAATCCATTAAATTACTTAAATGATGGGTCTGAAATAAAATTTAAAAATTTATTTCCTATCTCAGTAGTCCTTTGTCCAACTGCGAACGGATTAGAGGGAAGATTCATTAATGGAAAATTTAAATCTTTGGTGTTTATAAGATCTTTGTAATATAAATCATGCATAATAAGTCTGCAAAACTCTTCACTTTGATTAAGTTCTGGGTATAATTGCATTATCAAATGATAAAAATTAGGATTTACTAACCAAGAACCATCAGAATTACTGAAAGAAATATTTTTGTTTGGGGCATTTTTCCCATTAAGTAATTTTAAAAATACAATGTGATACTCATTAAAGCTATCAAGTAATGCCATAAACACATGTTGCTTGGTTTCATCAAGATTTATTTTTATAGCCGTATTAATTACAACGTTTTTAAGTGCATTAATTTTTTCGAATTTTGTTGTTTCTAAAGCGATACGGGTAGCTTTAATAGCTACGTTAATGAAATTATCATTCGAAGTAATTTCTTCAAGTATGTCAATGCGGTTAAGAACATCTTCTAAAGAATGTCCTATAAAACTAAACCAATGTTCTTGTCGTTTTTTTAAAGCTGGTTGAACAAGAAAACCCAACAACTCATTAACAAGTGTTCCTCCAACCGGGATAGCTCCAATAACACCTCTCAATAAACTATGAGCATAGTCAGATAGTGCTAGGTCTTTAGGTGTTTTAAATTTAGATTCCTCGTCCGCCATAATCATTACCTCAAATCATTTCTTCCTAAATGAAACCCTTGGATTTTATAACTTGCTAATGATAATAACACCTTTAGTTTACCATTCAAATACCCATCCAAGAGGGACTCAACAGGGATATCTGGATGGTTACAAATAATTAATTACTTTTCCTGAACTGATTCCAAGCGCTACTGGTAACTATGGCCGTATCTCGCTCTCCTCCTCAAGCCTTTTCCTCACGTTGAAGTCCACGTCTTGGAAAGGCTTACGACGCATCCTGTGAGGAAGAGCCAATTCGGCCGCATTCATTACCATCTCGCGGTCCAGGGGCTTGTCCTCCCAGGCGGCAAGGGTCAGCGCGGTCTTTACAACGGTCAAATCGCCCCGATGCCCGTCCACCCCCAGCCGCAACGATACGTCTACGGCGTCGCTTAAAGCTTCGTCAGTCAGCTCCACGCCGGGAAGCCGTTGCGCCGCTTTCTCGATACGGAGACCGAACTCCCTATCCCTGTCGGCAAAACCTTTTACGTAAGTTTCAGGATCCCTTTCGTAATCCAGCCTTTCCTTAATAACTTCCGCGCGCAACACGGGATCCGAAAGGCCCTTGACCTCCACGCACAACCCGAAACGGTCCAAGAGTTGCGGCCTCAGTTCGCCTTCCTCTGGGTTCATGGTGCCTATGAGCGTAAACAGGGCAGGATGGGTGACCGACACGCCTTCCCTCTCCACGAAGTTCCTTCCCATGGCCGCTGCGTCCAAAAGCACGTCAACTAAAAAATCGTCCAGCAGGTTAACCTCGTCCACGTAAAGGATGCCCCGATTGGCCAGGGCAAGGAGACCCGGCTCGAAGACGCTCTCGCCGCTAACCATGGCTTTTTCAAGATTTAAGCTCCCGAGAAGCCGGTCTTCTGTTGCCCCGATGGGGAGTTCCACCAGCGGCCTTACCCGGTTCCGGACCGGTAGGTCCTTGCTGGCCCCTTTAGAACCGTAGAGTTCCTGGCATCCGGAGCACCATTTTTCCGGGCTATAGGGATCGCAACCGTAAGGGCAACCCTCCACCGCCTTTTGCCCCGGCAGGAGCGCCGCCATGGCCCTGACCGCAGTGGACTTTGCGGTACCCTTCTCGCCACGAATAAGGACCCCTCCCAAGGCCGGGTTTATGACCGCCAGCACAAGGGCGGTTTTCATTTTCTCCTGGCCCACCAAAGCCAGGAAGGGAAAGTTATCTCGCATGGAAAAACCTTGCACCCAGCGTGTGATTCGTTTAATGACCGGAGTTAGTCAAATCGGCGTAGTACCTTACAGTATTAGAATCCGCGTACTGCAGGAACCATGGATTTGATGCGTAACTTTATTAATTAAATTTCAAAATTAACGGTTTTTTTTGGGTTTCTTATCCAACTGCATCAACCCTATCCATCGCTCCAAATACGTGGGAGGAATCCGTTAAAAGGATTTTGACATCATTTGACATTTTAAACATTCGTAACGCTACTAAGCCGTTTTCAAATGTCTAAAACATGTTCAAAACTCCTCGGTCCCGGGCCGCATGTCCGGGCCGGAACGCCCGGGATGTCTAAAGAGGTCAAAGGAATGTCAATTCAATGTTAAATCTAAGTAGCTGAAATCATTGGTTTTTTTGTTTCTTTGAACATTCCTGACGCGCTTATTATATATTATTACCTTTTTATATAAGCGACCTTAAGAAAGCACCAAAAGGATTAAACGAAGGTTGCGTCCGATAAATCATATCTCCATGATCATTCCGTAGTTAAGAGAAGAGGAGCAGATAATTTTTAAACAAAAAAGATGCACCCTAAATCTGAAAAGAAATAAAATCAATATAAAAAAGAAGCATTAAACAAATATATGTTTTTGTAAAGTATTTGATTAAATAATTTATATTTTATAAATTAAAAAGACTTGTTAAATATGGTTGTTGTCAGATTATGATGTTTATCTTTAAAGACCGGGAACGGCCTTCTCTGAAATTGCGATTAGTTTATGTTTATTTTAAGTTGAACTATGCAGCTGAGTCAGACTCAAAGGTATTTTTACTCAACTTCATTATCAGTTTTAGCAATTCTTTACGTTTAAAGTTTATTTATCAATTTAAATTTTTTTGAAACGATCCTGATCGCCAAGCCGTCTTTAGGAGAGCCGGGGTTAAAGAGCACGATAACTACTAAAATCGGTATCACGGCTAAAAGCGTCACCACGGGAGCGAGATCCACCCGCTTTACTGCTAATTTGGCCATGGGGTTAAGCCAGGCGATAGTGACCATGATTATAAATGCGCTCACCCGCCAATGCCCGAACAACGCGGAGGCTTTGTGGAAGGCGTGTTCCCTGTGCGCCTTGAAGATCCGGGCTCCGGCCTTGAAACGTCTGGTCAGGGTTATAGTCGCGTCTATCCAGAAAAAACTCATTATTATTACGAACGAGTAGATGGCGTAGTTTCCGTGTAGAAGGCTCCTCGCGCCTAGGGCGAAGAAGACAAAGCCGAGGAAGGTGCTCCCTATGTCGCCCATGAATATCTTGGCGGGACTCCAATTGAAAATAAGGAATGCCATGGTTATATAGAACAGTTGGCGGTAGACGTCCTCGTTCCAGCTTTCGACAAGGAGGCCGCCTTCGATGCAGTAAAGGAATCCCAGAGACGCCGCGTTGGCGTAGCCGACGGCCAGGCCGTCCAGGCCGTCCATGAAGTTGTAGACGTTTATAAACCAGACTCCGGCGGGTATAAGGACGGCCTTTATCGCCCAAATAGGCACTCCCATGATAGGGGCTTTGGCCGGAAGCAAGACGACCACAGCGCTCGTGACGGCCAGCTGGGTTAAAAGCCTCGGGAGGACCGGCAGCTTTTTGATATCGTCCATTAGCCCTACGACGGCTAATATAAGTCCGCCTATCAGGAATTCCGGGCTCGTGAAGAAGACTTTCCAATTGGCCGCGAGCACTATAAGGACTATTGCAGCCCCCCCGCCGGAAGGCGTCGGCTGGCTGTGGGAACTCCGGCTGTTGGGCACGTCGACCAAGCCTACTGAGCGGTTAATCTCCATAATGGTGCGGAGAAGCACGGCGCAGGCCAGGAAGTAACCGAAGTTGGCGGAGAAGTCCACCACGTATCGCTTAAACAGGAAATCGATGTATTCGCTCATCTGATCCGCCGGAGGAGGGGGACTTGTTTCCCTCCGGTTCTGCGTTTTTGAGGCCTTACTGCCCTTGGGCAATTACAGCCGGACTGTCAAGGAAAGCTGGTTTCAGCGTACTCGAAATTTAGTGACCTTTTTGGCTGATACGGTCCGTTATTGAGTCAGGGGCGACTATGCTGGCCGGACCGCGCTGGGTTTCAGACAATAATTTCCGTAATACCGACGTTAAGCTACACCGGCAATTTTGGCGTCCCAGTTAAATTGGCCGCGGCGTCGTCCGGGCTTGCAGGGGGCCGCTTTGAACCGGGCCAGTTCGATTTCTTTTAGAATTCTATTATTGGCTTTTTAGTTAACTGTCTTTGTTTGTCGCTCTTTTATCGAGTTTAAGCTTGGTTCCGGCATGGCAGGTTTGTCGATAACACTTGCGGCTACAAGCTCCGGCCTTTAAACCCGCAAAACGACTAGGCATGGCTAGTTGGCTACAACGCCCAGCTTGTTCATGATTCCCTCCATCTCGTCTATGGTCGTGTACTGGATCTCGATCTTCTTTATCTTTCCGCTGTAGTAGATTTTCACCTTGAGGCCGTCCAGGCTGTCCGTGAACTTCTTCTCCAAGTCCTCGTAGTACGCGACATCCTGTATGTTGCCAGTCTTGCCGGACGAGGGCTTGTCATCGCGGTTGAATTTTTTGGCAAGGAGGTTTGCCTTGCGCACGGTCATCTGTTCCTTGAGTATCAACTTACGGGCCTCGGGCCATCTCTCCTTGTTCCTAATTTGGAGAATAGCGAGCCCGTGGGCGGCGGTCAGCCTTCCGAAGCGGATATCGTCTTTTATATCGTCCGTTAGTTCCAGAAGCCTTCTGGCGCCGGTAATGGAGGGCCTGGTCTTTCCTACGAGTTGCGCTACCTCTTCGTCGGTCCTTCCCATCTCCATAGTGAAACGGTAGTAGGTCTCGGCAAGTTCGATTGGGTTTAGGTCAGCCCTGTGTACGTTTTCGATTAGCGCGATTTCCAGGCGTTCCAGGGGGTCGTCGTCCATCTCGCGGACGATGGCCGGGACCTCCTTCAGATCTGCTTTGTCGGCCGCTATAAGTCTGCGCTGTCCAGCTATAAGTTCGAAACCGTCCTCCAGCCTTCGCACGATGAGGGGCTCGATTATGCCCTTCAAGCGTATGGAATCGCTCAAGGCGGACATCTCAGCCGTGTCGAAATACTTCCTGGGCTGATCGGGGTTGAGTTTTATGCTGGATATTGGAATCATCAAGGGTTTTCCCGATTCCACTTCAGTTACCTGATCTTTCTTCTGATTTGGCGGTACGACGTTGTTGGGCAAAAGGCCGTCTATCCCTCTTCCGAGCCCTCCGGTCTTCTTACTGCTCATTTTCTATAGCTCCGTAAATCTTCCTTAAAAACTCCAAGGTGAAATCCTTGTACTTTTGCGCTCCGGGCGACTTTGGACCGTGGAGCATTACCGGGCGGCGGAAGCTTGGACTTTCCGCAACGGTGACGTTCTGGGGTATCTTGTTGTCGAAGATGAGTTTACCGAATGTATTCTTCAGATCGTTTTCCACGTCCCTGCATATGTTTTGGGATTGGGTGTACATCGTAATGAGTATTCCTAAGAGGCATAGCTTCTGGTGTAAGGATTTCTTCACCCTCAGGAAAGTCTTATAGAGAATGGCGAGTCCCTGAAGGGCGAGGAAGTCAGCCTTCAAAGGGACTATAAGCGCGTCCGCTGCCCTCATGATATTTAGAGTCAAGGGACCCAGGTGCGGCGGGGAGTCTATTATAGTGAAATCGTATTCGCGTCCGCAATCTTCAAGTTTACGGAAAAGGATGTCGAAGCTTTTGGAGTCGTCCAGTTGGGCTAAATCGAGGTCGGCGGCGTACAGGTTGTCGTTGGAGGGGATGATGTCCAACTGTTGGATCATAGTGTTCTTAACTATGCTTCTCAAAGGGGTGCCGGATATGAGGAAATCATAGAAAGTGCCATCCAGCTCGTTTGTATCCAAACCGTAGCTTATGCTACTGTTAGCCTGAGCGTCCGCGTCGATAAGCAAGGTCTTGTATCCCAGGCTGGCCAGGTACGCCGACATGTTGACCGCCGTGGTTGTCTTTCCTACCCCTCCCTTTTGGTTGATAATAGCTACTCTAGGCCTTATAGGGGCGTTTCTGTACTCTCTGGAAGACATTTTTTTCTAAGCCCTTTATCGTGCTGGCCATGCTGTTAGCAGCCAGGATTATTAAGATTTATCAAGCCGTTTAAGCGAGTTTTAAAAGCATTAATTAGGCCTTCAGACGTTATTAGCAT
>JAIRZX010000400.1 GCA_031267005.1 Deltaproteobacteria bacterium | reverse complement strand
AACCCCGCCGGAATTCGAGGCCTCGGGGACGGTTTCGGCGAGGCCCCCGCTGGCTTTTACGGCCCGGCGGTCTTCGCGGCGCGGCAGGCCGCAGCTCCCGAGCCGCGGGGAAACGACGCCGGGAACGGTTCCGGCGGCTGGCGGCCCGCCGGGCAGGCTCTTGAGGGCCGAGGGACGGCCCGGCCGGTGGACGGCATTTTGAAGCCCGCGCGGCACCGACCGGGAACCCGCGGGAACGGGGGGAGGTTCTTTATGGCGCCTGTCAAGGGATCGCGCCTGGCCGCCGCCGCGGCGGCGGCCGCGGCGCTCGTAGCTGCCATTTCGCCTTGCTGGGGGCTCCGCGCTCAGGAAGCTTCCCAGCTCCCGCCCACGGCACCGGCGAAGACCACCGCCTGGGGGCTGGTGGGGAGGGACGGGGCGTGGGTGGCCACGCCCCGGTACGCCTACGTCTCCGGGTTCAGGGAGGGCTACGCGAGGATATTCCTCAAGGGGAAATGGGGCTTCATAAGCCGCCGGGGGAGCATCGTCTCCGAACCAAGGTTCACGGACGCGGACGATTTCCACGAGGGCCTCGCCGCAGCCGAGATAGACGGGAAGACCGGCTACGTCAACACGGACGGCGACTGGGTGATCCTGCCCGCCTTCGACAAGGGCTGGGGCTTTTCCGAGGGGCTGGCCAGGGTGAGCCAGGGGCGCAGGATGGGCTTCATAGACCGGCTGGGGAAGCCAGCCGTGCCCTTCCGATACTCCTACGCCTCGCACTTCTCGGGCGGGATGGCCAGGGTCCGCTCCAGGGAGAAATGGGGCTTCATAAACTCCTCAGGCTGGGAGGTGGTCCTCCCCTCCATGGAAGGGGCGGACGACTTCTCCGAGGGGCTGGCGGGGGCCAGGCTGAACGGCCGCTGGGGCTTCCTGAACCCCGAGGGGAAGTGGGCGGTGGGCCCGCGCTTCGAATCCCAGAAGCCCTTCTCCGAGGGGATGGCTGCCGTGCGCGAGGGGGGGCTGTGGGGCTACGTGAACCGGAACGGGATAGCGGTGATAAAGCCCGCCTTCTCCCAGGCGATGGGTTTTTCCGGCGGGAGGGCGATAGCCAAGCGGGGCGACAAGTGGGGCTTTTTGAACGCGAGGGGCTCCTGGGCGGTCGATCCTTCATTCGACATGCTCCAGCCGTTCTCCGAAGGCCGCGCAGCCGCCAGGGAGGGCGGGCTGTGGGGCTTTATCGACACCAAGGGCGCCTGGGCCGTCACGCCCCGCTTCGAGAAGGTCTTCCCCTTCGCTGGGGGGCTGGCGGCCGTAATGGTGGACGGCAAGTGGGGCTTCGTGGACCACGCCGGGGAGACGGCCATAAGGCCCGCCTACAGCGAGGTCTGGAGTTTCGAATAGGGGGCCCTCCGCAGGCAGGGGTCGGCGGGCCTTCCCGCCCGACCCGGCCGCGACCCCGCTCCCTCCGCGCGGACCGCCCTCCCCTGCCGCGAAGCCGCGCCCCTCGCGGGGTCGAACCTGGCGAAAGTCAGGGAGAGGCGGGGGGGCATGGACGGGGCCTCGCGGCTTTCGGCCAGGGCGTTGGAAGCCTGGGAGAGGGCCTTGGGGCCCGCCCGTCCGAAGGCTATCGCCGCAAGGAGCGACGCCGCGTCCATCCTGACGGCCAAGTGAGATCGCGGAGGCGCGCGGGAGGGTTTGTTAAGGTCGCCGGAAGCTTCCGCAAGGCTTGCCGGCCCCGACAGCCCCCAGGCGGCCGCAGCCGCCTTCAATCCGGGAGTTACGCTTCTTGGCTCCGGGGATCTTCCCGGCGGGATCTTTTTCCTGTAAGTCTCCGTGGAGGCCGCCCAGAAGGCCCGGGCCGGGCTCGCCTCCATGGACGGGGGCCTCCGGAGGGGGCGCCTCCGCTCGGTGGAGACGAGGCGCCGCTTGCTCTTCGAAGCTTTGATTCAACTGCGGCCCCCCCCTCTCACCCGCGCCGGGAACCTGGGGATATACGTCAAGCCAAACCCAGACAGCTTTTGCCGCGTTAAATTTACCATCCTTCCGCGAGGAGGCGCCCACGCCCTCCCGGCCTCGCGGCGGCACCCATTCGGGTCCCGGGCCGCCTTCCCCCGGGCTCCCGGCGGCTTCCCCTTCAGCCGGCTTTCCGCCTTGCCCGGCCTTCCGTCCCAGGCTCGCGGCCCGTCTCCGCCAGGCGCCCGGCCTCTCTGCAAGCGGACGGAAACGAGGAAGCGAAAGCTCTGGAGGACAGGCTTCAGAAGCTGAACGGTAGAACCACTGGGGATGTCGATGCCGCCTTCCAGGAGGCGCAAAATAAAAATTAAATTTTCTATTCAATTAACAAGGGGATTGGGAATTAGGTAGTGTCTAGTTTTAGTTGACATTGGCTAATGCTTTCATTATATAACCTAAATCCGGGCTCTGTCATCTTCCATGGCTTCCAGAACAGTGAAAATGCACGTGCCACAGCATATTATGGCTTCAAGAATTCATCAGATGCGCCGAGATGGACGCTATACGGAAACGTGGCCGACATTATTTCCCTTAATAATTATTGTAAATTTATAAAAGGTCCATGTAGGCCACCAGTATATTGTCATATAAGAAACCTTGAATTTTTACGATGGTATGATGGGTGAGGCCGAAACTAAAACTTCATATTCGTCATTGAGGTAGACCTAGGCCTTTTAA
>JAIRZX010000394.1 GCA_031267005.1 Deltaproteobacteria bacterium | reverse complement strand
TCCGGAAGGAAAGCTCGCGGGAACTGGAAAGGAACCGCAGGGGGACCGTGAGGTGCCGGGGCGCTCCAGGAAAAGCTCCTCCGGTTCCTTTCTCCTGCGACTGGGTCCTAATCCTTGCGGTTTCTGGTGATGACATGTCTACATGTGGCCCATCGGCCGCCTTCCCCGGCCTTCCCCCCCGCTTTCCCCGGTCTCCTCCGTCCTGCTCCGGCCCCCTCCGGCATGCGCCGGCCCCCTCCGGCATGCGCCGGCCTCCTCCGGCATGCTCCGGCATGCTCCGGCCGCCCTCCGTCCTGCTCCGGCCTTGTTCCTGGAATCATCCCGGGCCGCCCGGGCTTCCCGTGTGTTCCGGGCCGCCCGCGCCCTCCGCGCCGACGGACTTCCGAGCGCCTCCGAGGGAGATCGCCGGTCGTTCGGCAGACAGATTTTTGATTAACTGATTTAAAACTCATTTGCTTAATTATTTACCAAGCCCGAGCCGGAAGCTCGTTTATCCGGCACCCAAAGAGGCGCATGCCAGCGCAGACGGCGCAAGCCAGCCAGCCCCCGATGCCCGGGACTGATTTAGGTCAACCGGACCGGGCGGCATTGCCGGCAGGCGGCTGGCGGACGGTCTGCGCCCCTTTGCTCCCGTGCGCCGTAAAAGCCTCCGGGGCCCTGTTTTGCCGGCCTCCAGCACGTCCATGGCGGTTTTCGGCAACCCGGACCTGGAAACGCGAAGAGCTATGCCAGCGGAATCTAATCCCGAAGCGCACTGCTCCGCGAAAGCCTCCCGGCGCACGCCGGGACCGCCTCGCGTTACTCCGAGACCAAGCCCAACGGCGGCAACCCCAGCGCTCTTCCGAAGGAATTCGGCTGAGAATCAACTCCAGAAGCCCGCCCCCCTTCCCCGGGCAACCGGCTCCGTCCCCTTCAATCCGCAGGGTATCCCGTAGCCGCCCCCTCCCAGGCAGGGCTCTAAGCCGTCAGGCTTGTTCGGGACGCCCGCCCTTTGCCGCCGCGGCAGCAAATCGGCCAAGTCGGCGGCCCGGGAGTGGCGCTGCCCCCACGCGCCGGATCCCTTTCCGAAAGCCGTCCCGGTCCCTGCGGTTCGGCTTTCCCCCAGTCGGCGGATGGGGCGGCGCGCCGCGCGGCGGAAACGGGGCCCGGCGGCACTCGAAGGACGGCGGAAAATAAGGCGCGTCCCTCCGGAAGGGGGCTTGCCTACCCCAAGCCGTCCCCGGGGGGGGTTACGCAAGTCCCGTCCTTAAACTCCAAGGCCGTCTCGCGCCCGTTCCTTTTGAAGATGCAGCCCACGATGTTCCTCTCCGCCTTGCCGACGGCAAGCGAAACCAGGACGGGAGTTTCCGAGGCACCTCCGTAACCCCTGCTGTAAATCTGGTCCATTCCGGACCTGGCCGCCCTTGCCGCACCATTGGCGTTTTCCGAAATTTTCAGTTCAATGACGTACGTCAGGGATCCGTAGACAACCTCCAGCTCAAGACGGCCGAGGTTCTCCGGTTTCTCGGGTGTGACTTTAGCTCCGGCCATCCACAGGCATGTTTGCAACAGGGAACGGTAGTAGCTATCGCCCCTTGTCTTTAGAAGCTTCTCCGCCAGGTTCGCCGACTTGCTCTCGTCCGACGATTCAAGGCGGTTCACGCCGGGTATCTTGCGGAGTATTTTCTTAAGAGTCCTGACCAGCGGAACTCTGCCCGCGTCCAAGTGGTCATAGTAGCAAATGCCGGCAAGAAGCTTAATGAAGACTCTTACCATGCCGGCGATATCGACGGATGCCAGTCGATCGCCCAGTTCCCGTCCCGATTTTCCGATGGCCCCCCAGTCTGAGGTGAAGTTTTCCATAAACAGCTTTGAAACCGCCTCTCGCACCTCGCTGTTGGGATAATCCAGGAGATACGCCCCGCCGTCCTTGGCCCGCAGGGTCAAGCAGCCTGATTGGTAGAGGAACCCGGCGGGCGAAGTGGCGTCAATTTCCCCTGGCTGTCTCGCTTCGCTGTAGTCCATTTCCTGGCCCTGGAACTGGTCAACCGTAAGCGCCTTATCTCGCAGGTATTTCCTGACGACGGTGTTAGATCCTGATTCCATCCAAAAGTTTCCGAATTCTTTCTCCGCGAAGAAAGAGATGACGGAAAAAGGATTGTACACTTCGTTTTTTCCGTCAAAGGAAAAACCGTCGTAATATTTCTTGAGTTTATTTAAAAGCCCCTCTTCGCTCATCTCGAGTTCAAGGGCGGTACGGGTTATGAAAGGAGCGAAATACGTCTTCAGTTCGTCATGGGTGTAGCCCATGAAAGCGCTGAAATCTTGAAAAAGGGAAATGTCCCGCAGGTTGTTGAGCCTGGAAAACACTCCCGTCCTGGAAAACTTAGTGACTCCGGTAATGAAGGCGAACTTGATGTGTTCTTCTTCAACTTTAATCTGGGTGTAAAAATCCTGCATGACGCTCCGCGTTTCGGAAAGCAATTTACGATCGTAAGTCAACTTGTCCCTGACGGCAAGGTTTATTACGGGGGCGTCGTACTCATCCAAAAGGATGACTGCCTCTTGGCCGCTCGCCTCATGGACGTCCCGAATAAGACAGGAAAAGGCGTTTGCGCAATTAGTTCCGCGCAAGGATACTTGGTGCCGCTTGGCCATTATTCCAAGACGATCCATAATTCCGTCTTGCAAGATTTCCTTGCTGTCGCTGCCGACCACCGCTGACATATCCAGCCTGACGACTGGGCAGGCTACAAAATTCGGGGAGTTCATATCTTTTTCGGCCTCGAGGCCCCGGAAAAGATCCTTGCGCCCCGAGTAGAAGGCATCGAGCGTATTTACGGTAAGGGACTTGCCGAAACGGCGGGGCCTGGCGCAAAAGACGATCTGGCCGGCCTTCTCGAGGTCCTTGATATATTTCGTCTTGTCAACGTAGACTGCCTGTTTTACCCTAAGTTTTTCAAAGCCAGCCATGCCAAGGGGAAGAACGGGTAAATCCTGTGTCATTTGAATGTCATTCCGGTTTTGGGCCAACAAATATAGTGGAAGCGTCAGTATCGCCCCTATTTATTTATACAACATTCATGATGTTTTATCAATTCTTCGAGTATATTAATGACGCCGCCGCAATCAATCGACCCGAACGGGAGGGTTAAGCCGGAGACAAAGAACATAAAATGATATAAAGATATATTTTATCAATTTTAATTAACTATAGTCGATTGTTGTTCTTTTACGCTACAGCCGCAACCGCTTTGTTACCGGCAGGAACGAGGCGTCCAACTGAACCCCATGCAACCGGGCGGATTTATTGCGGCGGCGTCATTAATGACGACGCCGCAATAAATCGGCGGGAACAGGGGGTTATGTCGAAGTGAGCTGCTCCCCATTTCCTGGACACGTTCTATGATAAAATGGGGGGATGAGACACCACAACATTTAGTAGTCTCTTGTAAGGAGGTTCCGTGGGCGACATTTCGAAAGCATCACCCTCCAGTCCTAAAATCAATACTCCTAAACTTAAGCGCAAATCATTAATTAAATCGACAACAATACCTCAAGGAAGTGTATCCGTCACGGGAGGCGGGGAAAAGTGCCTGGAAGGGAGCGGGCTGGCGG
>JAIRZX010000705.1 GCA_031267005.1 Deltaproteobacteria bacterium | reverse complement strand
TGGATCCTGTTGCCGAGGAAGGTCTCATGGCTTTCAGCTCCTTATGGGACGGGCTCCGGAGGGCCTCTCCCGGCACGGAGGGGCGGACGCGGGCGGGTCTCCCCCCAAGGCCCCCTGTCTGGGGCCGGAACCCGACAGGCGGACCCCTGACCGCCCTGCCCTGCCCTGCCCTGCCCCGCGCCGAGTTCACCGCCGCTGGCGGGCTCGCCGCGCCGAAGGCCGCGCCCTCACCGCCGAGGCCGGACCGCTTGGGCCGCGTAATACAGCGCGGAGTCCCCGGAGCAGGAAAAGCGGGGCCGGACGAGGCTGGGGAGGCCGGACGCGGCCGGGAGAAGCCGGACGAGACCGGAGGAGGCCGGGTAAGTACGGGAAAGTCCGGGCGGTGCCTTGGGAAGCGGGGGCAAGGGGCGGGCGGGTCCCGGATGGTCGGGAAGCCGCGTGGGGAGGGCTGCGCCTTCAAGAAAAAATAGGCCGGGATTGCGTGTCTGCCGTACAGTATAAAGGACAGTGTAACGCCATTCAAGCCGGGGCCGAAAACCGCGTTTCCAGCGGGCGCCCGGAAAAGCAACGGGCTGGAGGACGCTCCCGGGAAAAAGCTCGCGGTTTCTGGAAAGAGCGGCGCGGGCGCGGGAAGCGCCCGAAGGCAGGGCAAAGAGGCGCCCAATAAATCAAGGGCCGGGCGCAAGTCGGCCGGAGGCCCCTCAGGGGAGTCTGGGGAGGCCTCCCCGCCCCCGCTCCGGGCAGCTCCGGGGGAGACCGGCCCGCCAAAGGGGAAAAAGGCTTGACAAAGGCGGGGCATGAAAGTACATTGTCCCCTGCCTGTATGCTTCCCATGCCGAAGTGGTGGAAGTGGTAGACACGCTAGGTTCAGGGTCTAGTGGGGGTTCCCCCGTAGGAGTTCGAGTCTCCTCTTCGGCACCATATGCAAAAAACAGGGTTCACGACAAGCCCTCAGAAATAGAAAAAACGGCTGAAATCCTAGGGTTTCAGCCGTTTTTCTTTTACGATGGCTCCGATGTCCCCGTTGACAGCCGAACACCTTCAGCCATACACTGGGGCATACGTGGGGCATATGCCCCGTTGCCGTATGCCCCTGAGGTGCCTCGTGTTGACCTACAAGCAAATCCAGGAAGCCAAACCCGCTGACTCGCCCTACAGCCTTTATGACAACGGAACCGGCCTCGGCCTTTATCTTCTGGTCAACCCTGCGGGCAGCAAGCTTTGGAGGATCAAGTTCTCCGTCAACGGGCAAAGAAGACTTAGGGGGCTTGGCACCTTCCCCGAAGTCGGGTTGCAGGCCGCCCGGTTGGCGGCGGCGGCCATGAGAGAGGATACGGAGGAGGCAGCCGCAGCGCAGGAAACTCCGAAACTCATTTTCCGACAGGTGGCCAGTGAATGGGCCGCCAGGTTCCTCCCCGGCCTGGCCCTGAAGACCAGGCAGAAGAGCCGGAACTTTTTGGAGGAGAAGATCCTGCCGTTCCTGGGAGACCTCCCGCTTAAGGAAATCGGACCTCCCGTTGTCCTGAACGAGGTATTGAGGCCCATCGAGGCACGGGGCAACATCGAGACCCTGCACAAGGTGAAGACCCTTTTGAGCCAGATCTTCCGCTATGCCGTTGGCATCGGGGTCATGGAACGGGATTTCACTCTCGACTTGAAGGGGGTTTTCATCCCTATCAGGCATGTCCACCGGGCCGCGATAACCGATCCGGGGGAGCTGGGGCATCTCCTGAGGGCTATCGACTCCTACCAGGGTGCCCCCGTCACGGGGTACGCCCTGAAGATTCTCCCCTACGTCTTCACCCGCCCCGGCGAGCTCCGGAACGCCGTCTGGGACGAGGTGAGCCTGGACGAGTCCCTCTGGCGCATCCCGGCGGCCAGGATGAAAATGCGGATCGCCCACGTAGTGCCGCTGGCTTCACAGGTGAAGACCTTGTTCGTCGAGCTCAAGGATCTGACCGGCGGCGGGCCGTACCTGTTCCCCGGCAGAAGGAGCAGGACACAGTCCATGTCCGACATGACCCTCAACGCCGCCTTGCGCCGCCTGGGTTACGGGGGCGGCGAAATCTGCGGCCATGGCTTCCGGACCACGGCCTCGACCCTGCTCCACGAGAAAGGCTACCCTTCGGAGTGGATCGAGGCCCAGCTGGCCCACAAGGACACCAATTCCGTCCGCGCGGCTTACAACCGTGCCGGGCACCTCCCGGACCGGATCCGGATGATGCAGGAGTGGGCTGACTACCTGGACTCCTTGAGGGCGGGCTGACGAAGCAGCGTTACCGCCTCACGGATATCCCTGGCCTGAGTTGAAGAATTCGTTCCTTCCGGGACGGGTATTCCCGCCTTGCGGTCGGCTACCCACTGGTTGATGGCGTTGAGCGACCATGCCTTGTTCCGGCCTCCTATCGAATAGGACCCCGGGAACATCCCCCGCTTCATGTAGTCGTATACCGTTCCGACGGTTACTCCCGTTATCTTCGCCACGTCCTTGGCCCGGATCAGCCTGTCGGGCACCAGGCGGTCTATGTCGCTCATCTAATCCTCCTTGGAGGTGCGCATGGCCGCATTCATCTTGTTCATGCTCCTCATCTCCTTATCCTTCGCCTCCTTGGGTACCCTGGCGAACGCCTCAGCCCCGCGCTCGGCATGGCAGTCAAGCCAGGCGGCCAGCGTCGCGCCTAGATTGCCTTCGCAGTCTCCGCCGCCTTTCGCCCAGGATTTAGCGCTCCAGTGAAGCATTTTGCGACGGCCTTCATCTCTTCGTCCGGCGGTATTCCGAGCTTTGCCCCTGCCATCGCTAGTCCTCCTTCTCCTTGCGGTCCAACTCAATCTTGCGGGCGCGGGCCGTGAGGTCCAGGTTGCGGACGGCCAGCCAGGCCCTGGCCTGCTCCGACCGGCCGGGACCTGCTACATCATGAACGCGGCCTGGTTGATGCCGTGCTTCATGGACGGGGCCAGGCCGTCCGGCTCGCAGGTGGACATGTTCCCGTCCAGGCAGGGCACCCGGCTTTCCTTCGGCTTCTTCCCGCGGACGCTTTCCCAGACCAGGACGCGCTTCGCCCTGTTGCTGCCAGGTCCGTTGCCGTCCACCGTGACGCGGGGGTATTCTCGGTTCTTCGAGAAGGCTTGCGATAGGACGGCGCATGCATCATAGCGGAAATCCGTTAAATCAGTCATGGCGCCGCCAAGACTGTTTTCGGGGCATTCGCGCGTTTGATGTTCTGCGCCGGATCGTTCGGCGGTTAGTCCAAACTATGGCAAACCGGTGGGCCGACGGGAAAGGAACGCCGCTGCCAAAACAATATTCCGACAGTATTGCCATTGCTGTTAAATATTAGAATAATATCCAAGAAATGACTATACCGTATATGAATTGAATACCCGCCACGTTCTAATATTTAGATTCAAAGGCAATATCTGGCGTAAGGAGCCAGAGCTAAAAAATTTGCAAGTTGTTCACGGGCCTGGGCTTCGGAACGCGGCAGCCTGAACCTTCGTTGGGCCTGCGCGGCGCAAGAGTTCCGGAGCGCAGGGATCCGCTTCGGATAACGCGCTACGTTCGGCATTGCTCTGCGCTATAATGGAACCGAAAACCACAAGCGCCGCGCCGGCCCACATGGAAGGAGTCATGTCCTCGTTTAGAAAAGCCATGCCGAACAAAGCTGCGAACACCGCTTTTAACTGGAGGATCATTGCCGCCTCGGATGCCCGGACGTGCCTTTGGCAGAATGTCTGGACCGAGTGGGAGCAGGAAATCGACACTACCCCGAACAGGGTGACCGGCAAGGTCTCGATAAAAGCGTCCCAACCGGGAAGGGCGCCGCGCGCGGAGGCTACAGTCAGGCAGCTCGCCGCAGCCACAGCCGTCTTCGTCGTGGTGAACCGGACTGGGTCCACGCGGTTGGCGCAACGGCCGACGAGGAGCAGGTGCGACGCCAGGCACGCGGCGGCGGCGAGCGTTAACGCGTCCCCGCGGTTGAACCCACCGCCCCCGTCCTCAGCCAGCGAGATGAAATAGAACCCGGACACGCCGAAAACGAGGCCCGCCCAGACGCCAGGGCCGGGTCTCCTTCCCGTCGCAAAGGCCATCAGGGGGACCAGGACGACGTAAAGGGAACTGATGAAGGCCGACTTGCCGCTCGTCGTCCATATCATGCCGTGGGACTGAAGGAGGGAGGCGCATGAAATCAATGCCCCTGCCGCCAAACCGGTCCACAGCCAAAAGCGCGGGCCCGGCGGCGCCCCGCGGAAGGATTTCGGCAGCTTCGGGGGGGCGCGGAAGCACAGGGGAAAGAACGCCGCCGTGCCGAAAAGGAACGCGAAACCAGTCAAGGCGAAGGGGTCCACCCTGGTCACGGCCCAGCGCACCATAGGATACGCCCCCCCCGATACGAGAGTGAGCGCCAGGAGAATGAAGACCGCTTTTGTTCTGAAGTTCATGCTCGTCCTCGCAGTAAAGCGCCCGGGCGGAAGTGCGGAGGTGCGGGCGTGCCGGGCCGGCAGCGTCGGGAGCCGGTACGGCTCAGGGGCTTCGGCCCGCGAAGCGGGCGTGGGGGGATTAGGCGGGACAACAATCGGCGGCCAGCCTGAAGCGCCTTCCGGGATAGGCGCGGCGGCGAGCCCGTTTCAGGCTATCCGGCTCGGGCGTCCATGAGGGCCGGGGCGGACAAAGGCGGCTTTCTGCGATTACAACGGTATTGGGCGGAGAGGCATCCGCAAGCGACCAGCGCGGCTCCCGACCACATGGAAAGCGTCATGGACTCGTCAAGAAAAACCATCCCGAAAACTGCCGCGAAAACCGCTTTCAGCTGCAGCAGCATGGCCGTC